>JBDIAG010000588.1:0-3415 GCA_039812305.1 Actinomycetales bacterium
GAGAGGAGTGCACGACGTCATGCCCTTCCACTATGGATCCTTCTCCTACCTGCCCGACCTCACCGACGACGAGATCGGCGCTCAGGTCAAGTACGCCCTCGACCACGGCTGGCCGGTGTCCGTCGAGTACACCGACGACCCGCACCCCCGCAACGTCTACTGGGAGATGTGGGGGATGCCGATGTTCGACCTCGCCGAGCCGGACGGCGTGCTGGACCGGATCAACGAGTGCCGCGCGACGTTCCCGGGGCACTACGTCCGGGTGCTCGCCTACGACGCCAGCCTGGGCAAGCAGACGACGGCGATGTCGTTCCTGGTGCAGCGTCCGGCCGCGGAGCCCGGCTTCCTTCTGGAACGCCAGGAGGGTCCGGACCGTACGCAGCGCTACTCGGTACGGTCCTACGCCGCCGACTCCCCGGCCGGGGCACGGTACGCGGACGAGTGATTCGCATGGAATCGCCGAAGGGATTCGGATTCCGCAGGCAGTCCACGACCGGCCCCGCACCAACCGGCCCGGGGTCACCCGGGCAGGCTCGGGACGTGGAGGCTCGAGCTGAGGAGGCCGGGCCCGAGGAGGCTGCGGCCGGGCCGGTGACGCTGCGGGACGACATGGAGCTCGATCTCGCCGCGGACGAGGCGGCGGCCAGGGTCGAGGAGATCCTCGCCGTCCTCGACGCGGAACTGGTGGGCCTGGCCTCGGTGAAGCGGCGGGTCCGGGAGATCGCGTCCCTGCTGCAGATCGACCGGGCGCGCAGTCAGTTCGGGCTGACCTCCTCGAAGCCGACCCTGCACATGAGTTTCACCGGCGGGCCGGGCACCGGGAAGACCACGGTGGCGATGCGGATGGCGACGATCCTCCATGCGCTCGGCTACATCCGGGCTCCCCGGGTGCACGTGGTCACCCGCGACGACCTGGTCGGTCAGTTCATCGGGCACACCGCGCCGAAGACGAAGGAGGCCATCGCCCGCGCGGCCGGTGGCGTGCTCTTCATCGACGAGGCCTACTACCTGTTCCGCCCCGAGAACGAACGGGACTACGGGCAGGAGGTCATCGAGATCCTGCTGACCGAGATGGAGAACGAGCGAGGCGACCTGGTGGTCATCTTCGCCGGCTACCCCGATCGGATGGCCACCTTCTTCTCGGCCAATCCCGGGTTGAGCTCGCGAGTTCCGCATCACATCGAATTCGAGAACTACAACCACGGCGAGCTGATGCAGATCGCCGACCTGATGATCGCGGAGGAGAACTTCCGGTTCAACGAGCAGGCGCGGACGGTGTTCGCGGAGTATCTGACGCGGCGGATGAAGCGTCCCAACTTCTCCAACGCCCGCAGTGTGCGCAACGCGATCGAGCGCTGCCGGCTGCGTCAGGCCCGACGGCTGGTGAGCCTGAACCGGCCGCTGACCAAACAGGACCTGATCGTCATCAGCGCCGAGGACATCCGGGGCAGCAGCGTGTTCACCGACGAGTCGCCGGACGAGGCAGCCGCCGACGGGACCTGACATCCTCCGTCGAGGCTGCCACGTCGGACGCCCGGCCCCTACGCTGGGCAGGTGGACCCGCAGCCATCGGGGCTGTCACGCCAGGCCGAACGGCCCGACGGGAGCCTGGCGCGCGGGTTGGTCGGTCGCCACGTCGAGTTGGACGCGTTCGCGGCCTCGCTGCAACCGGATTCCCCGGTCCGGATCCACCTGGTCCACGGGGTCGGTGGCATCGGCAAGACCACGCTGCTCGAGGCGATGGAGCGCATCGCGACCGCGTCCGGCCGCGTGGTCGTCGCCCTGGATGCGCGGGACCTGATCTGCTCGACCACCGCGGTCGCGGACGCGATCGCCGCCGCCGCGCCCACCGCGTCGCCGTGGGTGCTGCTCATCGACGGCTACGAACTGCTCGAACCGCTGGACCGCTGGTTCCGCCGCACCCTGCTGCCCGGGCTGCCACCGGCGACCGTCACCGTGCTGGCCGGCCGGAACACACCCGATCCGGCGTGGTGGCTGGCGCCCGATCAGCGGAACCGGGTCGTCGTCCATGCGCTGGCCGAACTGCCCGCGCGGGAGAGCGCCGACCTGCTGCGGGACCGGGGAGTGGCCGCCGAGCACCGAGACGCCATCGCCCGGCTCGGCCACGGCCATCCGCTGGTGCTCGTCATGCTCGCCGAGGCGGCCCGGTCCGGACCGGTGCCGACCGATCTCGCCGCCAGCCCGGCCACCGTCGGGCGGCTGTGCCGGGCGATTCTGGACGATCTCCCCGACGCCGATCACCGGACCGGCCTGGCCACCTGCGCACACGCGAACCGGATGACCGAGGATCTTCTGCGGCTCACCGTCGGCGACCGCACGGACGAGGTGTGGCACTGGCTGTCGACCAGACCGTACGTCCGGCGTGGCACGGTCGGGCTGTACCTGCACGACGTGGTCCGGGGGCTCTTCGAGGCCGAGTTCGCGCACCGCTCACCACAGTCCTATGCGGCCGTGCATCGCGCCGTCCGCGGCTACTTCGAGCAGCGGCTGCGGGATCCGCAGGAGCCCTATCCCGACCGGGCGGCCGCGGAGATCCTGCTGCTGCATCGCCGCGGACCGCTGGCCGGGGTGACGGCCCGGCTGCGGGAAGGCGGCCCGCTGCCGGTCGTGCGTGCCGACGCCGACGGGGTGCGGCGCGCGATCGAGCTGACCGGCCGGCACGAAGGCCCGGAGGCGTCCGCGATCGCGCGCCGATGGATCGACCATCGTCCGGGCTGTGTCTGGCAGGTGCTGACCGACGGAGACACCGCGTTCGGAGTGCACGTCTATCTGGACGAGGACACCGACGTCGACGACCCGGTGGTGGACGCGGTCCGGGCCGCGGTCGCCGCCGAAGGACCGCTGCGCCCCGGCGAGCGCATCCACGTCAACCGGTTCGGTAGCGGCAGCGCGGGGATCACCGATGGCCTGGTGCTGTTCGTCAACGGCGTCTCCTCGATCCTGGAGTGGATCTCCGAACCCGCCGCCTGGACGTTCATCGTCACCGCGGCTCCCGATTTCTACGGCGACTACTACGCCTACCTCGGCATGCGCCATCTGTTCACCCTGGACGCACCGGGCGCCCGGGTCGGCGGCTGGGGCTGGGACCGACGCCGGCTTCCGGTTCCGAAGCTGTTGGAGATGTTGTCGATCCGCGAGATCAGCGGCGAATCCGGGCCGCCGCCGGCGCGGTTGCTGCGTCCCGCGCCGCTGGACCGGACGGCGTTCGACGCCGCCGTCCGCTCCGCGCTATCGCTGCTGACCCGGCCGGATCGGCTCGCGTCCTCGCCGCTGCTCGAGACCAATCTGATGCCGCCGGCGCCGCCGTCCGCCCAGGGGTTGCGCGAGGTTCTGGTGGCCTCGATCGCCCAGCTCGAGACCGAGCCGCACGGGCCCGACCACCGGCGGATTCTGC
>JBDIAG010000589.1:0-3395 GCA_039812305.1 Actinomycetales bacterium
AGCGGCGCCCGTGGGCGAGGGCCGCCAGTCGGGCAGGTCAGGCCAGTCGGGCGGGTCAGGCCAGTCGGGCGACCAGGTCCGGTAGTTCGACCCGGGGGCCGGTGAAGAACGGGATCTCCTGGCGGACGTGGCGGCGGGCTTCGGTCGCCCGCAGGTCGCGCATGAGATCGACGATCCGGTACAGATCGTCCGCCTCGAACGCCAGGATCCACTCGTAGTCGCCGAGCGCGAACGCCGGGACGGTGTTGGCGCGGACATCCGGGTACCCGCGGGCGGCCACCCCGTGGTCGACCAGCATCTTCCGCCGCTCCTCGTCGGGAAGCAGGTACCAGTCGTAGGAGCGCACGAACGGGTACACGCAGACGTAGCGCCGCGCGTCCTCCTGAGCCATGAAGGCCGGGACGTGTCCCTTGTTGAACTCGGCCGGCCGGTGCACCGCGACCTGCGACCACTTCGGTTCCAGGTGCGCGCCGAAGTCGCTACGCCGCAGGTCGTGATAGGCCGCCTGCAGGGTCTCGATGTCGGGGGCGTGCCACCAGACCATGACGTCCGCGTCCGCCCGCAGCCCGGCCACGTCGTACCAGCCGCGCACCACCAGGTCACCCGACTCGGCGTGGCGCGCGAGGATCTTCTCCACTTCGGTGACCGCGCTGTCGGGATCGTCCAGCAGGTCACGCAACTGGAAGACCGACCACATCGTGTATCGGACGGTCTGGTTGATCTCGCGGGCGGACGGACCGCCGGGACGGGTCTGGCTCACTGTGGATTCTCCTTGGCTGATCGCTGCGGTGCCTCGCTCCGGCACACCTCGCTGCCGCTCGGCGGATGCCCGCTGCGGCTTCTCGCGCTCACGCTCTTACCTTGCCATCTCGGATCTGACCGCCGCGAAGGTGCTCCCGCGCTCGGGCCGCGGCCGCCGTGGCGGTGGCGATGCAGGCCGGGATACCCACGCCGTCGATGACCGAACCGGCGAGTTCCAGCCCCGGCACGACGGCCAGGCCGGCCTGCACGTCGGCGACCAGCCGGTGATGGCCCGGCGCGTACTGCGGCAACCCTCCACCCCAGCGGACGACGCGCGGTGCCGCTTCCACCTCCGCGGCGAGTCCGGCGAGATCGAGATCCACCAGCGCGGACGCGGCCGCCAGTGCGGCCGCGGCCAGGTCGGCGTCCGCCCGCTGCAGCTCGGGAGCACCGCCGGCGCGGCCGATCGACAACCGCAGCACGTCGCGGCCGTCGCCCGCCCAGGCCCACTTCTGCGAGCTGAAGGTCATCGCCTTGACCAGTCGTCCCTCGACCGCCGGAACCAGCACACCCGACAGCGCGGACGCGACCGGCACGTGGACTCGCGACGGGCCCGGGGTCTGCCCGGGTCGGGCTCGCGAGGTCGCCGCCGCCGAGATCTCAGCCGGCCAGGTCACGGCCCGTACGCGGCTCAACGTCCCGGCCGGCAGCTGGAGCGCCACCACCGCGGTCGAGGCCACCTCCACCCGGGCCAACGCCGCCGCCACCGCCCGGGTCTCCTCGATGCCTCCGAGCAGCCGCGCGGCGGCGGGTGCCGGGGTGGCGATCACGACCGCGTCCACGTCGATCCGATGCCGGCCATGAGCGCCGATGCCGAGCGTGAATCCGTCCGGTTCCCGTCGGCTCAGATACGTCACCGGTGACCCGGTTCTGATCTCGACCCCCCGGCCGGCCAGGACCTCCGCGGCTCGCTCGGCCAGCCGCGCCACACCACCCCGGAGGCCGGCGACGACCGGGCCGCTCGCGGTCGACGCGGACAGCACCGCGTGCACGGCCGGTCCCAGCGGCGCACCTCGCTCGGCCGCCGGCCACAGGGCGGGCAGCGCCGAACGCATCGAGAGGTCGTCCACCCGGCCCGCGTAGACGCCGCCGAGCAGCGGCTCCACCAGACGGTCGACGATGCGACGTCCCAGCCGCTCGGTGAGGAAGCCGCCGACACTCGCGTCGCCGACCACCGGCCGGCCCGGCCTCTGCAACGCCTCGGCGAGCGCGGACGTCTCGGCCGCGTCCAGCAGGCCCGCGACCGAGGCCGCCTCCGCCGGAACGCCGAGAACATGCCCCGCCGGCATCACGTGCAGACGTCCACCGCTGTAGATCGCCGCCCGGGCCACGGCCGGGGACTCCAGCGAGTCCTCCAGGCCGAGCTCCCGGATCAGCTCGAGCCCCTCCGGGCGGCGCACGAGGATCGATTCCGCCCCGAGATCGATCATCGGTGCCGAGTCGTCGGCAAGAGTGTCGCCGGCGGTGCCGGGCTTTCCGGCCGGGGCGACCACCGGGCCGCGCAGCAACGCGCCGCCGACGCGCGGGGACGCCTCGTAGACGACCACCGCGCACCCGGCGGCGCGCAGGCGCAGAGCCGCGACCAACCCCGAGATGCCGGCGCCGATCACGGCGACTCTGGCAACGTCCACGGCACGACGTTACCGATGGCCCTCCGGGCAGGAGGCGACCGGCTCGCCCTCGGGCTCGCCATCCTCAGGATCGGCTTTCAGGTGGGAACCGGACGGCACACCTTCGCCGAGCGGACCGCCGTCCGCCTTCGCCGGCTCGAACGGCCCGGTCTCGTGCGGATCGTTCTCCGGTTTCCGCACCAGCAGCGACAGCACAGCCGGCACCAGGCACAGCAGCGCACCGGCCAGGAAGGCCATCCGGACGCCACCGGCGGCAGCGGCATCGGTCGACGCGCCGCCGGTGGACAGCTGGGCGGTCCGCAGCGACATGATGGTGACGAACAGTGCCGTTCCGGCCGCGCCGGCGACCTGCTGGAGCGTGCCCAGCAGAGCACTCGCGTGGGAGTACAGCCGCGGCGGCACAGCACCCAGGCTGACCGTGAACATCGGCGTGAACACGAAGGCCAGGGCGATGCTGAGCAGGATGTGGCCGACCAGGATCCAGCCCGGCCAGGTGTTCTCGCCGACCCGGGAGAAACCGAGCATGACGAGCCCGGCCAGGGTGATGGCCGGTGGCACGAGCACCCGCGGCCCGACCCGGTCGTAGAGACGCCCCACCACCTGGGCGAGCACCCCCATCAGGAGCCCGCCGGGAAGCATCAGCAGACCGACGGTGACCGGCTGGAGGCGCAGAACACCCTGCATGTAGAGCGGCAGGACGATGACGGCGCCGAACAGGGCACCCATCAGGGCGGCCATGATGCTGAGGCCGACGCTGAACTGACGGAAGCGGAAGGTGCGCAGGTCCAGAAGCGCGGAATCCCGACGCTGCAGCTTCAGCTGGCGCCAGACGAACAATCCGATGCCGGCCACCCCGCTGAGCAGCGAGACGACGAGCACCGTGCTGGAGCCGCTCGAGGCACCCTCGGCCCCGACCTGGCTCAGCCCGTAGACCAGGCCACCGAAGCCGATCGCCGACAGCAG
>JBDIAG010000590.1:0-3389 GCA_039812305.1 Actinomycetales bacterium
ATAGGCCGTCGGCGCCACCACCGTGTTCGTGTCCTGCAGGAGAGTCGCGGAGCGCATCCGCACCCGCAGGAAGTGCGGGGCCAGGAACTCGGTCCCGGTCACCGTCGCCTCGTGGTCGCGGGCACCGTACCCGCGCATCATCGCCCCGGTGAAGCCGCGCCGGGCCATCAGACACCCTCCCCGGCAGCCCTCAGGTCGGCGACGATCTCCGCCACCGGACGTCCCGGCGGGGCAGCATCGACGAATCCGCGGATGGCACCCGCCAGCCACAGTCGCACATAGTCATCGGGGTCGGTCTCCGGCAGTGCGCGGTGCGCCTCACCCAGGCGATCGTCGGCCAGGACGGCCGCCAGTGCGTCCCGCCGCTCGTCGTCGAGACCGACGGACCTCGCCCGCTGGGCCTCCTCGGCGGCCGTGTACCCGATCGCGACCGACGCCACCGCGGAGGACAGCACGATCGCCGCCTCCGGCGCGTAGCCGCGGCGGCCGAGTGCCTCGGTCTCGATCGCGAGCAGCCGACGACCGCCCTCACCGCGGGGGAACAGCGTCTGCAGGTACTCCGCCAGGCCGGGATTCCGGAGAATGAACCGGCGTATCTGCAGGCCGAAGGACAACAGATGTCGCGGCACGTCGTGGGCCGGGTCGTCGTCGAGATCGAGCTCGGCCAGGATGCTCTCCCCGACCAGCCGTTCCAGGCCCCACCGGCCGTCGACGTGCCGGTACAAGGCGGTGGACGACACACCCAGCGCGGACGCGACAGCCTTGACACTCAACTCGGCCA
Source organism: Actinomycetales bacterium (assembly GCA_039812305.1). Lineage (GTDB taxonomy): Bacteria > Actinomycetota > Actinomycetes > Actinomycetales > CAWJMD01 > JBDIAG01. Next base: position 782 of record JBDIAG010000590.1, read on the forward strand.
GACCCAGATCCCGGCCGACACGGACGATGTCGTCCCTTTCGATCTGGCGGGGACGTCCGCCGACACGCACAGGAACAGTCACGAGCACTCCAAACCACGGTTACCGGGGATAACAAAGGCTACCCTAAGTTGCGCTGAAGCCCTGACGAAGGCGCCCGGCGAGCAACAGACCTCTGGGCATCCCCTCGGGCCGCCCCACACGCCGCGTACTTCGTGTACGGTACCGTTCACTATATGTGGAGGGCGTCGTGACAGATGTGCTGGTGGTGGGAGCCGGGCCCACGGGGCTCGCGCTGGCATGCGGCCTACGCCTGGCGGGCGTGTCCGTTCGGGTCGTGGATCGGGCGGGCGGTCCGGCGACCTCGTCACGGGCGAACTTCCTCCATGCCCGGGGCTCGGAGGTGCTGGATCGACTCGGTGCGCTGGGGTCGCTTCCTGAGGAGTCGCAACGTGCGATGTCGGTGACGACGTATCTGGGAGACCGCCCCCTGGCGCGCTTGCGGTTCGGTGATCCGGGGTTACGGACCGCGGCTCCGCCGATGGTGATCTCGCAGGCGCGCGTCGAGCACGAGTTGCGGGGTCGACTGGCACAACTGGGAGTGGTACCCGAGTGGAGCACTCCCCTGAGATCTGTGGAGCAGGACGAAACCGAAGTAGTGGCCGAGCTCGGATCCGGAGAGCATGTTCGCGCTCGCTGGCTGGTGGGGTGCGACGGCACGTCCAGCACGGTTCGCAAACAAGCGGGGATCGGTGCCGCGGGGGTGCGACTGTCGGAGCGATTCCTGCTCGCCGACGTCCATCTGGAGTGGGACTTGGATCGATCTGGCACCTCGGGCTGGATTCACCCGTCCGGGCTGCTGGGCGTAATGCCCATGCCCCACCCCGCGGGAGACCTGTGGCGGGTACTGGCCTACGATCCCGAACCGGATGGCACCGGCGACAGACGGCTCACGGAAGAACAGGTGATGCAGCGGATCCGTGAGGTGCTGCCCGGGCGGAGCGGGCACGCCGAAGTGCGGATCGGCGACCCCGAGTGGGTGTCGCAGTTCACCATCCATCGACGGCTGGCGGACACCTATCGCGCCGGACGCATCCTCCTGGCTGGGGATGCCGCGCACGCGCATGCACCGTTCGGCGGGCAGGGAATGCTCACCGGCCTCGGCGACGCGGAGAACCTCGCGTGGAAGCTTGCGCTCGTCGTACGTGGGACGTCGGATGCCTCACTGTTGGACACCTATGAGGCGGAGCGTCGACCATTGGCGAGGGATGTTCTTCGTGGAACTTCGGCGGTGACCGCCATCGACGTCACGCGCAACCCGGTCGGCAGGTTCGCACGCGATCGTGTTCTCGCACCTCTGCTGGGCATGGCGTGGGTGCAACGGAAGGCGACCTGGGCCGCCTCACAGCTGTGGGTGAGCTACCGCCGAGGCCCTCTCGGCCGTCGCACCGGTGCCATACCGCGGCCCGGCGACCGGGTCGGCGACCTACCCTGTATCGATGCTGCCGGCGATGCCTCCCGGCTCCACGACCATCTCGGCGGAACCTGGGCGATCCTCCGACCGGAGGGCGGCGAGGAATGGTCGCCCGAGGTCCTCGGTGAACTCGCCGTCGTCGTCGACCGCACTGATGGGGTGGCGGAGACATGGCTGGTCCGCCCCGACGGACACCTTGCCTGGCGGGGCACCGACTACGCCGGGATGCGCCACTGGCTGGTCGCCACATTCCGGGGCGGCCGATGACGCGGTCCGGGCGCCCGCGCAGCAGTTCAGCCGACACCGCGATCCTGCATGCCGCCAGGCGGCTGCTGATCGAGCGGGGGGTCTCCGGTGCCAGCATCGAGGAGATCGCTCGTCGCGCGGGAGTCAGCAAGGTGACCGTGTACCGGCGGTGGTCCTCGCGTGAGGTATTGCTCGCCGCCGCGGTCGAATCATCTGCAGACGGCATCCCCGGTCGCACACATGCGACGGCCGATCCCGACGACCTCGACCCTGACATGAGCTACGCGCGGATGTCATCGATGATCGAGGCTGCGCTGCCGCGGGCCGCCCGCACGCTGGCGACCGAGGACTACCGTGCACTGCTCGCGCAGGCGTTCGGTTCCCGGTTCACACACCCGGCCATCATGGCCGCCTATTGGAACAACCACATCCTTCCACGACGCCATGTCGCCATCCCCATCCTGCAGCGTGCCCTCGCTGAAGGACATCTCCCCGATGGCACGGATGTGGAGGCACTAGTCGACATGACTGTAGGAGCACTCTTGTATCGGTTGCTACAGCCTGGAGACATCGCTCCCGAACAACTGCTCGACTACATGCGCCGCCTGTATCGGCAGGCCGGGCTGATCCCCGAACCAGAGGAGCCATGACGTCGTCGACGAGTGCCTCGCGGGAGAGCGGCGACCGCTGAGTCAGATGGCGAGCCGATTCGCGTTCTGCTGGTGCTCTTCGACGGGGGCTGTTCGAGGGCACGGTGTCGTCCGCGTGGATGCTCGGCAAGGCCGACGGGCCAGGGATACCGGTGTTGTATCGCGACCGAGGAGAACGCCGCCGAGCGCCGCGCGGGCGGCGCAAGGCCCCGAAGAACCTCCGTCGAGGAGCACTGGTAT
>JBDIAG010000591.1:0-3387 GCA_039812305.1 Actinomycetales bacterium
AGCAGGCATGACAGGGACGCTACCGCCGCCACGGCACCGCTCAACCCGAATTCGTACAAGGCGTCGACTCGCCCTGATCTGTGATCGGGCCCGCGACGTGGGAAACTACCCGGATGAGCATCTTCACCGAGCCTTCGGCGTCGCCGAGCGCGCTGCTGCTTCTCGGGCGCGCCACCGATCTGGCCAGCGAGCGGGGCGTCGAGTGCCCCGGCGCCCTGCCGGCCCCCTCGGATCCGGATCTGGTCGAACGCGCCAGAGCGGCGCTGGCCAGTCTCGGCGACTCGACGTTCGTCCTGGGCCACCACTACCAGCGCGACGAGGTGATCCAGTTCGCCCACGTCACCGGTGACTCGTTCAAGCTCGCCCGGCTGGCCGCGGCCAGACCCGAGGCCGAGTACATCGTCTTCTGCGGCGTGCACTTCATGGCCGAGTCGGCGGACATCCTCACCAGCGATCGCCAGCAGGTGATCCTGCCGGATCTGGCCGCCGGTTGCTCGATGGCCGACATGGCCGCCATCGCGCAGGTCGAGGATGCCTGGGACACCCTCACCGACGCGGGCATCGCCGACGACGTGGTCCCGGTCTCGTACATGAACTCCAGCGCCGCGATCAAGGCCTTCACCGGTCGCCACGGCGGCACGATCTGCACCTCGTCGAACGCGCACACCGCGCTGGACTGGGCTTTCGCGCAGCGGCCGGGCAACGCGGCCAAGGTGCTCTTCCTGCCCGACCAGCATCTCGGCCGCAACACCGCGGTGCGCGACATGGGCTTCTCGCTGGAGGACTGCGTCGTCTTCGACCCGCACAAGCCGGGCGGCGGGCTGACCGTCCAGCAGCTGCGGGACGCACGGATGATCCTCTGGCGGGGGCACTGCTCGGTGCACGGCCGGTTCAGCCTCGCCAACGTGGAGGACGCGCGCCGCAGTGTGCCGGGCGTCAACGTCCTCGTGCACCCGGAGTGCAAGAACGAGGTCGTCCGGGCCGCGGACATGGTGGGCTCGACCGAGTACATCATCCGGGCGCTCGACGCCGCCGAGCCCGGCAGCGCGTGGGCGGTCGGCACCGAGCTGAACCTGGTGCGCCGGCTGGCCGCCCAGCACCCGGACAAGAACGTCTTCTTCCTCGACAAGACGGTCTGCTTCTGCTCGACCATGAACCGGATCGACCTGCCCCACCTGGTCTGGTCGCTGGAGTCGCTGGCCGCGGGGCGCGTCGTCAACCGGATCGTCGTCGACCCGGAGGTCGCGCACTGGGCGCGGGTCGCCCTCGACCAGATGCTCGCGCTGCCGGGTGAGACGGCGAAGGGCTGAGCATGGCTGCGAAGACGAGGATCTCGATCCTGCCGGCACTGGCCGCGGTAGCCGTCCTGGGTCTGGCCGGGTGCGGCAACGGCGAGGCCGAGACCGTCGGAACCGCGACCGACTCCGTCACCACCTCGGAATCTCCCAGCCCGACCGGCAGTGAGACATCCCCGAGCCCGACCGAGACGGCGAGCGCGACCAGCACGAGCCCGTCGTCGTCGACGAGCGGATCGTCGTCGTCGGCCGGTCTGAACACCTTCCGCGCCTTCGGCACGGAGCCGTTCTGGGAGGTCGCCGTGGACGGGACCACGCTGAAGTACAAGGATCTCGGCCTGGAGGACCAGCAGGAGCGGACGCTGACCGCCACCAAGGGCGGGTCGGCCGACGCCCCGACCTACACCGGATCCAACCAGGGCACGAACTTCTCGCTCACGATCACCCCCGGCGACTGCAGCGACGGCATGAGCGACAACACCTATCCGTACAAGGCCGAGTTCCGCTACGGCGAGCGCGCGTTGACCGGCTGCGCCAGCGCCTGATGCCGGAGTTTCCCGACACGGTCCGGGAGCTGCGGGCCGCGGGCTGCGTGTTCGCCGAGGACGAGGCCCGCCTGCTGATCGAGGCCGGCGGGAACCTCGATGCCCTGCTCGCCCGGCGGGTCGCCGGTGAGCCCCTCGAGCACATCGTCGGCTGGGTCGACTTCGACGGCCTGCGGGTGCGGGTCGGCGCGGGCGTCTTCGTTCCCCGGCAGCGCACCAGACTGCTTGCCCGGCAGGCCATCTCGCTGCTCAGGCCGGGGATGACACTGGTCGAGATGTGCTGTGGCGCGGCAGCTGTGGCGAGTCTGGCGGCCGCGCGGACGCCCGGGATCGGCGTCCACGCCTGCGACATCGACCCGGTCGCGGTCGAGTACGCCCGCGCCAATCTGGGCCAGGCGGGCGTCGTCCACCGCGGGGACCTGTTCGCCGCTCTCCCCGGCGATCTGGCCGGACGCATCGACGTGCTCGCGGCGAACGCGCCGTACGTGCCCACCGACGAGATCGCGACGATGCCGCCGGAGGCCCGCGACCACGAACCTGCGACGGCGCTGGACGGTGGCCCGGACGGGGTCGACGTCCACCGCCGGATCGCGGCCGAGGTGTCGGACTGGCTCGCGCCCGCCGGCAGCGTGCTGGCCGAGCGCGCCCAGGCGCAGGCGGCGCTGACCGCGGGCGCGCTGGCCGGGGCCGGGTTGCGCACGACCGTCCGGCACGACGACGATCTCGCGGCGACCGTGGTGATCGGAACCGCGGACGAGCGTCGCGCCTGACCCGTCGGGCGCGGCCCGTCCACCCTCGCGTAGCGTCATCCGTATGAGCGACGTCGACGTCTCGGCCCTGCGATCCGCGGTCGCGGCCCACCTGCCCGTCAGCCGGGCCGACCTGGAAGCGCTCGTCGCGATTCCATCGATCTCCGCCGCCAGCGGCGACCCCGCGCAGGTGCAGGCCAGCGCGGAGAAAGTGGCGGCGATGCTGTCCGAACTGGGCCTGCAGACGCAACTGCTGCGGGCCCGCGACGAGGACGGACGCGAGGGTGCGCCCGCGGTGATGGCCCGCCGTCCGGCGCCCGGCGGCCGGCCGACCGTCCTGCTGTACGCCCACCACGACGTGCAGCCGGTGACCGACCACGGCTGGGTCTCCCCGCCGTTCACGGCGACCGAGCGGGACGGACGGCTCTACGGCCGCGGCAGCGCCGACGACAAGGCGGGCGTGATGGTGCATGTCACCGCGTTGCGCACCCTGCTCTCCCGCTGGAGCGAGGACGAGGGCGTCGGCGTGGTCGTGTTCGTCGAAGGCGAGGAGGAGGTCGGCTCGCCGACGTTCGCCCGCTTTCTCGAGGAGTACCGCGACCTGCTGGCCTGCGACGTCATCGTCGTCGCGGACTCGGACAACTGGGACGTCGACTCGCCCTCGCTGACGGTCACCCGGCGCGGGCTGGCGGACGGCGTGCTGACGGTGAGCACCCTGAAGCAGGGACTGCACTCGGGCATGTACGGGGGCGCGGTGCCGGATGCGCTGCTGGCGATGACCACCCTGCTCGCCCGGCT
>JBDIAG010000592.1:0-3379 GCA_039812305.1 Actinomycetales bacterium
CCTGTGGCCGCGCTCGCCGTACGGCGTCAGCAAGGTGTTCGGGCACTACATGACGATCAACTACCGCGAGTCCTACGGGATGCACGCTTCGTCGGGGATCCTGTTCAACCACGAGTCGCCGCGGCGCGGCCTGGAGTTCGTCACCCGCAAGGTCTCCCAGGCGGTGGCCCGGATCGCCCTGGGCCTACAGGAGACGGTCAGCCTCGGCAACCTCGACGCCAAGCGCGACTGGGGTTTCGCCGGCGACTACGTCGAGGCGATGTGGCTGATGCTGCAGCAGCCGGAGGCCGACGACTACGTGGTCTCCACCGGTGAGACGCACTCGATCCGGGAGCTGCTCGACGTCGCCTTCACCCACGTCGGCATCGACGACTGGTCCGCCAAGGTGACCGTCGACCCGCGGTTCATGCGTCCCGCCGAGGTCGACCTGCTGATCGGCGACTCGTCCAAAGCGCACGAGAAGCTCGGCTGGAAGCCCAAGGTCTCCTTCCCCGAGCTCGTCCGGATGATGGTCGACTCCGACCTGGCGCTGCAGCGGGAGGGCGCGAGGCGGTGACCCGACGGGCCCTGATCACCGGTGTCGCCGGTCAGGACGGTGGTTACCTCGCCGAATTGCTCGTCAGCGAAGGGCTGGACGTCCACGGGGTCTCGCGCGGGGAGGCGGAGGTCCCCGCCGGGGTCACCCGGCATCGGCACGACCTCACCGACCTGGCCGGCACCGCGGACCTGATCGCCCGGCTGCGGCCGGACGAGATCTACAACCTGGCCGCGGTGTCCTCGGTGGCGATGTCCTGGGAGGAGCCGGTCGCGACCGCGATGGCGAACGGGGTGGCGGTGGCCGCGCTGCTGGAGGCCGCCGACGCGCTGCGTCGCTCGGGGCAGGACGTGCGGTTCGTCCAGGCGAGCAGCTCGGAGATCTTCGGTGCCGCCACGGTCTCCCCGCAGGACGAGACGACGCCGCTGAGGCCGGGCAACCCCTACGGCGCGGCCAAGGCGTACGCCCACCACCTGACCGGGGTCTACCGGGCCCGCGGCCTGCACGCCAGCGCGGTCATCCTCTACGGGCACGAGTCCGTCCGCCGGCCCACCCGCTTCGTCACCCGCAAGATCACCTCGACGGTGGCCGGCATCGTCGCCGGCACCGCCGACCGGCTGGTGCTCGGAGCTCTGGACGTGCGTCGCGACTGGGGGTGGGCGCCGGAGTACGTGACGGCGATGACCCTGGCGGCCCGCCACGAACGCCCGGGCGACTACGTCCTGGCCACCGGGCGCGACCACAGCATCGCCGACTTCGTCGAGGCGGCCTTCCGATACGCCGGCATCGAGGACTACCAGAGCCTGGTGAGCTCCGAGGAGTCGTTGCACCGGCCGACCGACGCGGCCGTGCAGTGCGGCGACGCGGGCAAGGCCGCCCGGGAGCTCGGGTGGGTCGCCGAGACGGTCTTTCCCGTTGTCGTGCACCGGATGATGGATGCCGACCTGGCCCTGGTGGGCGCGCGTTGACCGCGGGAACCGGACATCCGGAAGTGTACGATGACGCGCGTGGTTGACCAGACCTTTGTCTCCTTTGCCCAGAACGGCGAGGACGTCGTGCTGTGGCGGGCGCTGAAGCACATCGACGGCGGATGCTACGTCGACGTCGGTGCCAATCACCCGACCGTCGAGTCCATCAGCCGGGCGTTCTACAACCGGGGGTGGCGGGGCATCACGGTCGAGCCGGTCCCGGAGTTCGCCCGGCTGCATCGCGAGGAGCGGCCGGACGACATCCTCGTCGACACGGTCGTCGCGGCGAAGTCCGGCGAGGAGATGACGCTCCAGGTGGTGGAGGGCACCGGCCTGTCCACGCTGGTCGACTCGATCGGCACCCAGCACGCGCGGGACGGCTACGCGGTCCACGGCCTGACGGTCACCTCGCGCACGCTCGACGACGTGCTCGGCGCGGCCGGCTGGGAAGGCCGCGACATCCACTTCATGACCATCGACGTGGAGGGCGCCGAGGGCGACGTCCTGCGTGGCCTCGATCTGCGGCAGTGGCGGCCCTGGGTGCTGGTGATCGAGTCCACCCGTCCGAACTCGACCGAGCAGAGCCACGAGGCCTGGGAAGCGATGGTGCTCGAGGCCGACTACGAGTTCTGCCTCTTCGACGGCCTGTCCCGGTTCTACGTCGCGGCCGAGCACGCCGACGCACTGCGGGCCTCCCTCAGCTATCCGGCGTGCATCCACGACGGCTACACCACCCTGCCGCAGGAGCGGCTGCGCGCGCAGGTGGCCGAGGTCGAGGGTGAGCGGGAGACCCTGCGCGCCAAACTGAACCGGATGACCGACGACGCGGTGCGCTGGCGGGCCGTGGCCCTGACGCGGTGGGCCAACGCCGGTGACAGTGCTCGGCCCACCCCCGATTCCTCGGCCCAGGTCGACAATCTGCAGCAGACGGTGCACCACCTCCACCAGGAGATCGACTCCATTCACCGGACGCTGTCCTGGCGGGTGACGGCACCTTTGCGCGCGGTCCGGGCCCGGCAGCGTTCCGTGGCGGGTAATGGCTGATCCGGCCGTCGAGGTGACGCAGGTGGATCCGGCGGCCCCGGTCGTCGCGGCGCTGCAGCAGCAGCTCGCGGCCGTGCTGCCCGTGCTCGCGCCAGGGCAGGGCTGGGACGAGGCCGCGGTCGACGGCCAGGACGCGGGACAGCTCCTGGAGGCGGCACTCGTCGAGGTGCGCCGGGAGCCGACGCCCCGGCGGGTGTGGCTTCTCCTGGTCGCCGTGGCGGCCACCTATCCGACGCCGGAGACGGTCGAGGACGCGATCCGCCACTACGAGCTGGCCGACCTCACCGACGCGATCATCTGGACGCTCGACTACGGGCTGACCGAGAGCGACCGGGTGGGTTCGCGGCTCAACCCCCTCCTGCTCGTCGAAGGTCGGATAGCCCGAATCGTCGCCATACCAGGCATCGGCGCAGACGATATCGGCGGACATGCCGGTGCCGTCCGCGCAGATCTTGCAGCGAAGTTGAACGTGTTTGCTGAGAACGTCGCCCCAGGACTGGGCATAGGAGATGCTGAACTCCTGCCCCGAAGTCGTTTGCGCCACGGCCTTGCCGGGCCAGCCGTTGCCGCGGAAGCGGAAGGCTTTCACATCGTCCGGTGCCGCGCCCATCTTTCCGATGAGCCGCCGGATGCCGGTCTCGCTGGGGATGCCGCCGCACATGAACCCGATCATCGCCACGACGAGCTGCCCGACGCGGGGATCGTGCCGCGCGTAGGCGCGCAGGGCCGCGATGTCGCAGGGCTTTCCGACCACGACGAAGGGTTGGCCTTCCTCCAGACAGGCGATGATCGCGGAGAGTGGCGCCGAGGGTGCATAGCGCGAGCCGCTGGC
>JBDIAG010000593.1:0-3375 GCA_039812305.1 Actinomycetales bacterium
GCACTCCGTCCCGAAGATCGATGACGACGGTCCCCGCCGGCGCAGTCTCCGACTGCACGTCATGACTTCGTTGCGTTCGAGTGCCGCTGGCCCCTGTCTCGGCAGGCGCTGTGGCAGTTTCACCCATCAGCTTCATTTGCTCGCTCACCCTGTTTCTCGACACGCGCGACAAGGGAAGTCCTTCCGACTTGAGTCGCGCTTTCCCCTACCCGAGAGCTTTGTGGCCCCCCTGAAGACAGCTTGGGACTGCCAACAGATTCCGGGGCAAGCGGTACATCTGAGGGCTCACGAAGAGTCAAACGTTGCCCCGGTCGTTCACCCGTTCAGCGGAAAACTTACGGCCTAATAGCTCGTTCGGCGTAATATTCGTGACCCACGGTGACACGGAACCGATACCGCGCTGTAACAAAACCGCGATATTTCGTCCTAAATCGGTTATCGCGACTTGAACATAGCGTTACGAACACGCGGCGAGGCTTGACAGACCGAGATCCACCGTCCGGGACCGCAGCACCTGCGGCCCGGCCACGCGGATGCGGCAATCGCGCAGATACCGAACCCCACCCCGGCTTCGGATTCGCAGCAGCCGCCTCAGCCCTTGCTGGCGTTACCCACCGCGATACGTCGGGACGGGCTGACCCAGGCCCCGGTGGACCGGGCCGACCAGGCGCGCGGCAACTGGGCCAGACACAAGGCGGCGTCGACGATCCGCATGAGCGGAAACGCCAGGCCGTAGATGAAGTACGACCACCGTCGCCGCACGATGGCGGCCAGCACGGTGAGGCAGTAGTCCGGCAGGACGATCCCCAACAGAATGTTCTCCGGACGGATCAACCCCGACAACCAGCTCAGCCAGAGATCGGGTGTTGAGGTAGTGCTGACCATTACTGTCGCGGCCAGACTGATCAGGAACAACGGCAGCACCAGCACCCACATCAGACACGCCAGCACCAGCTCGACGATGAAACATCCCAGGGCGACCCAGAAGATGCCACCGTGCATCCCATGGCGACGAACCGTCTGCCAGAACCCCAGCAGCCAACGGCGCATCTGCTTGCGATAGTCACCGAAGCGGTCCGGGTCCTGCGTTCGAGCCAAGGCGGTTCCTGGGTGAAACTCGATCCGCCCCAGCTTCTTTCGGTGAACTTCGAACGTCATGTTGAAGTCCTCGATCACCAATCCGGGAGCCGTGACATCGATCTGGCGCAAGGCCGAAGTCCGGTAGAGACTGGCAAATCCCGGAACGATATAGACGGCGTTCGCCCATTTGGCCGCTTGGCCGTACTTGAGAAGCAGCTGCGTGGCGACATAGAGCCGCTCCCGATAGGCGACCAGCAATCGTCCCATGAGGGTCGGAGACGGCGGGTCGAAGATCGTCTGGGCCGTACCCGCGACAGCGACCACGTCGGGCTCGGCGAACAGCGGCAATCCGGTCTCCAGATAGTCGTCGGACACCTGCGTGTCCGCATCCAGAAGCATCACCACCTGGTACCGATCGCACAGCTGGAAGTGCTCGATTCCGGCGGCCAGGGCGCCGGCCTTCCCCCGGTTCGGATTCAGTTCGAGAACCTGCGCCCCACAGTTGCGGGCGATCTCGGCGGTGGCGTCCTTGGAGCCGTCGCTGACGATGTGCACCTGAGAGCTGTCGACGAGCCGGGAGATCCGCCGGATCGTCTCCTCGATGACGAGTTCCTCGTTGTGGGCGGCCACGATGACGGCGACATCGGCAGGCGTAGGAAAGGAGGCCGGCGCGGACAGGTCCACCTGGCGCTTGTGCCAGCGCGCATGTGCAAACCTTCCCAAACCCACCAATGTCCAAAAGATGGCGTTCAAGCCCAGAACCAATAAGATCAGGATAATCGTCGTCATAGAAGCCCCCAGGCCACCGCAATATAGGTCTTAGTGACGCAGAGTAACCCAAGGTTCGCATACGCGGGCGCGTCATACCCCCATCCGGGTGTATGACCATGGCGACGAACACCCCGGGTTACCGCGTAAGGCACGCCGGGAAGCCGCCGGGACAGCGCAGGAGCCGACGAACGGGCCAGCTAAGCGCGGGGCATCCAGGTAGAGGCTCGACAGCCACATATCGCCGGATGCTCGGCTCGTAACCGGATGCCCGGCGGGAAGACGGATGCTCGGCGGGAAGATGGATGCTCGGCCCTGGCACCTGGCGGGAGCCTGGCCCCAACCCAGAAGGCAGAGGGGACGAAGCAACACAGCGGGACGAAGCAACAAAGCGGCCCCGGAACCTCGAGAGGTTCCGGGGCCGCTCAGGCAGAGAGGTCAGTGCCTCACTTGATGACCTTGGTCACCCGGCCGGCGCCGACCGTCCGGCCACCCTCGCGGATGGCGAACTTCAGGCCTTCCTCCATGGCGATCGGCTGGATCAGCTCGACCGTCATCTCGGTGTTGTCGCCCGGCATAACCATCTCGACGCCCTCGGGGAGGGTGATGACGCCCGTCACGTCCGTGGTACGGAAGTAGAACTGCGGACGGTAGTTCGAGTAGAAGGGGTTGTGACGGCCACCCTCCTCCTTGGTCAGGATGTAGACCTGGCCCTCGAAGTCGGTGTGCGGGGTGATGGTGCCCGGCTTGGCCACGACCTGGCCACGCTCGACGTCCTCACGCTTGATACCACGCAGCAGCAGACCGCAGTTCTCGCCGGCCCACGCCTCGTCCATCTGCTTGTGGAACATCTCGATACCGGTGACGGTGGACTTCTGCTTCTCGCGGATGCCGAGGATCTCGACCTCGGAGTTGATCGGCAGCTTGCCCCGGTCGACCTTGCCGGTGACGACGGTGCCACGGCCGGTGATGGTGAAGACGTCCTCGATCGGCATCAGGAACGGCTTGTCCATGTCACGGACCGGGTCCGGGACGTTCTCGTCGACCGCGTCCAGCAGCTCCTCGACGGACTTGACCCACTCCGGGTCGCCCTCGAGGGCCTTCAGCGCGGAGACCCGCACGACCGGAGCGTTGTCACCGTCGAACTCCTGGGCGGAGAGCAGCTCGCGAACCTCGAGCTCGACGAGCTCCAGGATCTCCTCGTCGTCGACCATGTCGGCCTTGTTCAGCGCGACCAGCAGGTACGGCACGCCGACCTGGCGGGCGAGCAGAACGTGCTCACGGGTCTGGGCCATCGGGCCGTCGGTCGCCGCGACCACGAGGATCGCGCCGTCCATCTGGGCCGCACCGGTGATCATGTTCTTGATGTAGTCGGCGTGGCCGGGGGCGTCGACGTGCGCGTAGTGACGCTTCTCCGTCTGGTACTCGACGTGCGCGATGTTGATCGTGATGCCGCGCTGCTTCTCCTCCGGCGCCTTGTCGATCTGGTCGAACGGCGTGAAGGGGTTCAGGTCCGGGTACTTGTCG
>JBDIAG010000594.1:0-3374 GCA_039812305.1 Actinomycetales bacterium
CGGGACCGGCCCCGGCGAGCCGCCGGGCCGGGTGCCGACGACCGTATGCAGCAGGCCGCGATGCCAGCCGACGGCCCGTACGACGCGCACGTCCACCAGCCCGGCCTGCCGCAGCCGACCGGCCAGGTCGTCCACCGAATCGAAGGCGAGGACGCTGCGCCACAGATACCGGTACAGCCTGGTGTGCCGGGCGGTGAGCCAGCCGAGCGGGATGACGACGCTCCAGCAGACCACCGTCCAGATCAGGGCGGCCGCGATGTTGCCGCGTACCGAGTAGTCGTGCAGCGCCACGGAGCCGCCCGGCCGTACCCGCGCGACCAGCGACTCCACGCACTCCTGCCGCTCCTCGGCGGGGACGTTCCGGATCAGATAGGCGGCCAAGAGGCCGTCGACCTCGGGCCCGACCTCCGGGCAGTCGTCCAGTCGCTCCGCCCTGGCCCGGGCGAAGCGGACCCCGGCCGGCCAGCGTTTGGCGCGCGCCGCGTCGAGCATGCCGGCGGAGCCGTCCACCCCCACGATGTCCGGACGACCTCCCCGGCGCAGCACGGCCAGCGCGAGCGCCTTGGTGGACGCCCCCGATCCGCAGCCGACGTCCAGCAGTCGCGACGAGGCCGGCAACCGGTCGAGAAGAGCGTTCGCGGCCCGGCGCAGGTTGGCGTGATAGCCCGGGTTGAGCGAGACCTGGCGGTCGTAGGCCCGGGCGACCGCGTCGAAGGTGGCCGGCACGTCGCCGGCGTCGAGCAGCTCATCGCGCCGCATCCGTACGCACCTCCGGGTCGTTCTCCGCCGTTCGTCGGGTGATGCGGCACCAGACGATCAGCGTCAGCAGAATCATCGCGAACCCGAACAGGAAATCCTCCACCGGAATGTCCCACGGAAAGCGGAGGCCCAACATCTCCTCGGGCGCGTAGTTGACGATCGGCGCCGACAGCTTGGTCAGCCATCCGTCCATGAGGCTCTGGAAGAACGCGCAGATCGCGTAGGCGAACCAGAACTGCCGGGTCCGGACCAGCCGGGTGCGCGCCACCCACAGATCCAGGACGAGCACGACGAGCACGGCGACCACGCAGATGGACGTGTACTCAGGCATCGCGTTTCCCGGCGGGCCGTCGGCCGGGGCGCGGAAAGCCTCCGCGCAGCACGCGGCCGACCGCCTCGTAGGTCAGCAGCGCGCACAGCGGCACGACGACGAAGAAGAGCAGCTCCTCCACGGGCATCCGCCCGGGCAGTTCCACGCCGCTGATGAACTCCGGTGAGTACCACCAGTGTCCGCGGGCGATCGCCACCACGTCCCAGACGGCGAAGACGACCAGGGTGACGCCGATCGAGATCGCCATCGCTCGTGGACGGCGATACACCCGGGCCCCGAGGACCAGCTCGAGCGGGAGGGTGATCAGCAGGCAGCCGAGCAGGAGAAGCAGATACTCGTAGTGGCTCATCGGTTGCGGCCCCTCGGCTGGCGGACGTCGGGCGTCAGGCCTCGACCGCGTCGGCGAGCAGCTCCAGTTCCGCCGCGAAGGCCGGTTCGAGCCGGTCGCGGATCATCCGCTCCACCATCGGCCCGACCATCGGCAGGTCGACGCCCACGTCGAGCACGACGGACGCCACGCTCCCCTCCTGCCAGGGATGCACCGTGAACTCGCCGCCGCAGGTCACCGGCAGCCCGGCGACGACCAGCCGGAGGTCGCCGACATAGCTCGGGCTCGCGGCCGGCGCGTCGGCGGGGGGCGGGCTGACGGTCGGCGTGCCGGTGGTCGGGGGCGGGCCGGAGGTCGGGGGTGAGCCCGCCCCGGCCGCGACCGGCTGGGCACTGGGGGCCTTCAGCGTCCACTGCTCATGCCGGTTGATCGCCGGCGTACCGCCCACCCCGGCCGGCATCCAGGACGCGGGCAGCTGCGCCTCCACCGAGAGCTCCATCGAGGACGGGCTCGCGGCGAAGCTGGTCACCTCGGCCGACATCTCCGGCACGAGCGCCATCCGGCGGGTCGTGAAGGCACGGTCGCTCAGCACCTCGAAGACCCGCTGCGGACTGGCGGCGAACTCGCGCTCCAACGCGATCCTGGTCGCCATCAGCCGTGTGCCATCGCGTCGACGAAGGTGATGCTCATAGCTGCCCAGTCAAACACGAGCGCCCGCCGGCCGCTCCGGCGACACGTCCTGGAGGGCCTGCTGCGCGATGCTCTGGGGCGAGCGGAGGAACTGCGTCGGCGCCACGAGCGTGCGGCTGTCGAGCGAATGCGGCGGAATCCGTCGACCGAGGTTGATCTGCTGGTGAGCGCCATTGCGGAGTTGTCGGAGGTCGATCGGGGAAGTCTCTATTGACGCCGGTGGTACATCGCATGAATTCGTGCCGATTCATCCTGTTTCGCCGGGCTGAAGGCGTCATCCTCGGCACGCACCGCGTGGCTCTCCCGGAGAGGGGAAGGTCACCGGGCGGTCCGGAGGGCCGCCGATCGGGTCAGCGCCGCTAGCCCGTCCGAGGACGTTCTCTGTCGACGTCGGGTGACTTCGCATCCACCCGAATGCCACGCAGAAGCGAGTAAACCTGGCAACTCCAATGACCGATGAACAACACGTTAGCCGATCCGATGGCCGCCAAACAGGAGGCGGGACCCAGCGGTTCGAATTTCGCAGGGAGAAATACATGGGCAACGTGGACGTCATTCTCAAGGACGCCATGAAGATCGACGGCGCACTCGGTGCCGCCCTCGTTGACTACGAGACCGGCATGTCGCTGGGCCAGTCCGGCGGCGGCGCGCTGGACCTGGACGTCGCCGCGGCCGGCAACTCCGACGTGGTCAAGGCCAAGCTGCGCACCATGGCCGCGCTCGGCCTGGAGGAGAAGATCGAGGACATCCTGATCACCCTCAACTCGCAGTACCACCTGCTGCGTCTGATCACCTCCCGCAACGGGCAGGGCCTGTTCCTCTACATGGCGCTGGACAAGGGCAAGGCCAACCTGGCCATGGCCCGTCGTCAGCTCAGCAACCTCGAGAGCCAGATCGAGCTGTGAGCGAAAGCCGCCGGGGGCTGTTCGGCTTCCTGCGCGGCGACAGTGCAAGCAAGGCGGCAAGCCGCCTGACCGCTGAACCGACGTTTGTGGAGAGCCCTCCGCAAGCGTCGGTTCAGCCGGATCGGGGGCGGGTGCCGACCCAGCCCACCACGTCGCCGGAGCCGGTCGTTCCAGAGCTCCGCCCGTTCCCGTCCGCCCCGGTCGTCTGGCCTCAGCAGCGGCTGGAAGGTGACTCCGACGTCAAGATCGTCGTCACCGGCCCGTTCGCCGCAGGCAAGACGACCATGGTCAGCAAGCTCGGCGGTCCCGGTGCGCAGGTGCACACCGAGACCTACGTCTCGGACGAGACCGCCGCGCTGAA
>JBDIAG010000595.1:0-3372 GCA_039812305.1 Actinomycetales bacterium
GATGCACCGGCTCTTCGGTGCCGACGTCTCGGTGGACGACCACGTCCTGGACGTCGACGGCGGCGCCCGCGTGACCGGCCGGAAGCTGCCGATCGCCGACGCGTACCAGCTGTGGCTCAATGGCGAGAACCAGATCGACAACGACGGTCTCTGGTCGAGTGAGGTCATTCTCAGCAAGCCGTTTTACGACTCGATCGTGCAGGCTCCGATCCCGGTGGATCTCAACGTGCTTCGCGCGCTGAAGAACAGCCCAATGGCCATCGACATCTACCACTGGGCGACGTACCGGATGATGACGCTCAAGCGCGACACGAAGATCAAGTGGACCGATCTCGCAGTGCAGTTCGGATCGAACTACAGCCGCATCCGCGCCTTCCGGGCCGCCTTCGAGAAGCACCTCAATCGCGTCGCGATCGTCTATCCTCAGCTGCGCTACGAGGTCACGGTGGATTACCTGATCCTGAAGCCATCGCCGACGCACGTGCCACGTCTCGATCGGAGCGCAGCGCGAGCGCGAATCGCGCCGGCGACATGAGCCAAGGGAAATCCTGATGGGGGACAGCCAGCGATCCGGTTCAGATCGGACTGCACGCGTGACGCCGAAGAAGCTGTCCTATATCGACCACGTCCTTGCGGAGCTGGAGACAATCGCACAGTCTGCGGAGCTGCCGTTCTTTGTCGACGAGCGACGAAAAGAACGGTCATATGGCGAGAGCTACGAGACAGGTCGGGCCGTCGCCGGAACCAGCATTGTGGAGAGCCGCGCGATCGCCGATTACACGATCCGTTCCGGCAAGGTGTCGGTGACACTGAACGATCCGACTGGGAACGCGTTCCGAGAATCGTTCGAGATTCGACCAGGAGATGATGTGGAAGTCCGAGCGCTACTCGCTCGGTGGCGAGCCATCGTTGAGGGCAATCTTCGTGAGATCACCCACGGCGTTCCCGCCGTCGATGACGACGACATCCAGGCCCGCCTTGATGCGATGGAAGATGATGATCTGTTCGCGATCTACGATGAGCCAAGATCGGATGATCGTTAGCGGGATCCTTTCCACGTACAAGACCTGGACTGATCAGATGATCTCGAACGGGTCGTCGGGCAGCAGCATCAGCGTGCGCCCGTCATCCCACTTGACGTCGATCTGTGCGTGCGCGGCTCCGGCGTTGCGGACGCCGGTGACGGTGCCCTCATTGCCGATCGGAATCGGCGCGGGGTCGTCGGGAAGCACTCCGGTGACGCGGATGCGGTCACCGGGCACAGGAGTTGGAGCTGTCGTGGCCATCGGAACCTCCTACGCCGCGTGACTGGCCGGCGCCTCGGCGGTGGCCATGCTGAGCTGGGTGAGCCGGACGACCTCGAGCAGCACTCGCTTGGTCGACTGCGGGTCGAGTCCGCCGGCGATGACCGCAAGGGCTTCGTCCATGGTCGGCTCGTGGGTGTCGTCGGGATGCCCGACGTCCAGGTGCGCGACGGCTTCGAGGATGATCGCCTCTGGCGTGCGCGCGGCGATCGGGTAGATCACCAGGTCCGGACGGTCGATGTGGACGACACGGCGACTCTCGGGTTCGCGCGAGGCCCAGCGGATCGCGTCCTCGCGGCTGGAACGAGCGTAGTCGTGCCATTCGGTCCGGATCTGGATCTGGGCGATGTGGTCTTCGGTGCTCATGACGAACACCCCCTTCGTGAAGTGTGGTGCGGGGAGGAGTGTGCGGTTGCGACGGAGGAGAAAAGCAACAAGCCCGCAGCGCAAGGCTCGGGGTCGTCGATCGCATTCACGCGATCAGCTACTCCTCGTGTGGCGGGCTCGCACCGCTTCTGCTTGTCTCCACGAGGACTGCGCCCTTTGGTAACGGACTCTCACCGCTCATGATCTCTCCCAGAGGGGCACTGAAGAGGAGACCTCAGTCTCACCTTCACCCCCGGACGACGAACTTCTTCGTCGTCACGCGAGGCCGCTCTCTGGGCGGCCTCCGCGATTGTTTTGTCGATCATGTCGCAGCGATCCGTCGGGGGACCGACGCCATGGATCTGTGCCTCAGCGGCCGCGGTCCGTGTCGTCTGACGGCGCGGCGGACAGCGAGGCGACGCCGGCCTCGTAGCGGCCGTAGTGGATGGTCTTGATCGCGTTGCGGCCCCTGCTGGAGGGTGCCGTGCACGGCTGGCCGGGTTTCGCCTGGCAGTTCGGGCAGAGACCCTTCAGGCTCGTCGCCGTCACCTCGGCATCGGTCGGATGCGGGTTCGTCGTCTGCATGAAGGGTCTCTCTGTTCGGGGAGCGACAGCGGGCGACCAGGCGATTCCGATGGTCGCCCGCTGTCGGATGGACGCTCAGGACTCGACGGCTGCGCTCGGGGTCGAGGCGACGTCGGGGTGATCGCTCCAGGGCCGGACCACCAAGCTACCCTTCGGGCCCTCGGCGCTGAGCCAGTCGCCGCTCTCGCGGTAGACCAGCTCGAGTCCGCCCTGGTAGACGAACGGCAGGTACGACGTCGAGCCGTCCGGCGCGACGAGCTGCACGCTCCGGGCGCGAGCGAGGACCTCGAACACTCCGTTGTCGGGCTTCAGCCACTCGCGCTCCTCGTCGGATGCCAGCGAGCTGGTTGGGATCAGGTAGACGTACCGGCCGCCGGCGTGCGTGGATTCCCACCAGCTGCGCAGCAGGAAGCTGTCCCGGAAGATCCGACTCAGCAGGTGCTCGTCGGTCGAGAACCCGCCGGTGATCATCGCGATCTCCACGACCTCGCGGCCGCGGAACAGCGGGTGCTCCTGCGGTTCGCTCTCGACGAGTCCGCCGTACATCAGCAGCTCGGCGATCCAGTCGAGGAACCCCCGGAGAGTGCCGGTGAAGCCCTTGTCGGCGAGAGCCTCGCGCCGATCTTGCTCGGTCTCGCCGCTCGTGAGCGAGCCGTCGTCGATGAAGTCCATGGTGCGCTCCTGGGTCGATGTCTGAGGATCGTGGTAGAAGCTTCTCGTCAGCGGCGAGAGCCTTCGAGTAGCCGGGTCAGCTCGGCGACGAGCCGGTCGGTGGCGCGGGTCGTCAGCAGTTCGGCCTCGTCGTGCAGACCTGCTG
This sequence comes from Actinomycetales bacterium, assembly GCA_039812305.1. Taxonomy (GTDB): domain Bacteria; phylum Actinomycetota; class Actinomycetes; order Actinomycetales; family CAWJMD01; genus JBDIAG01. The sequence continues at coordinate 3,073 of JBDIAG010000595.1, forward strand.
TCCGAAGCACTCCGATGGCGTCGACCATCGCGTCATTCTGGCGCGTGAGCTGCGCGTGCTGATGCTTCGCGAGTTCGAGCGCCTGGCTGTACAGCTCGGCGCCGGTGGTCCATCGAGTGAACACGCCGTCCTCGCAGCCGGGGCAGATGACGTCGTAGTCCACCCAGAGATTCGCGCCGTGGATGCAGTAGTGCGGCCGGTATCCCTCGCGGGCGGCCTCGTCGCGCTCTCGTTCGTATTCGTCGACGCGCGCTCGGTGGTCGCGGACGATGCGCAGCGCGATGCGCTGGATCGTGCGCT
>JBDIAG010000596.1:0-3358 GCA_039812305.1 Actinomycetales bacterium
CGATGGTGGCCCGGTTGGCCAGCGGCACCTTGCCGCCGGACTCGCCGTAGAACTCGACGAACTTGCCGACCACGCCGTGCTTGCGCAGCATCTCGGTGATCGTCAGGACGACGTCGGTCGCCGTGGCACCGGTCGGGATCTCGCCGGTCAGCTTGAAGCCGACGACGCGCGGGATGAGCATCGAGACGGGCTGGCCGAGCATCGCGGCCTCGGCCTCGATGCCGCCGACGCCCCAGCCGAGCACACCCAGGCCGTTGACCATGGTGGTGTGGGAGTCGGTGCCGACGCAGGTGTCGGGGTAGGCCAGACCGTTGCGGTCGAAGACGACGCGGGCGAGGTGCTCGATGTTGACCTGGTGGACGATGCCGGTGCCGGGCGGCACCACCTTGAAGTCGTCGAAGGCCGTCTGGCCCCAGCGCAGGAACTGGTAGCGCTCGCCGTTGCGCTGGTACTCGATCTCCATGTTGCGCTGCAGCGCGTCCTGGCGGCCGAAGACGTCGATGATGACCGAGTGGTCGATCACCATCTCGGCCGGGGAGAGCGGGTTGATCTTCGCCGGGTCGCCGCCGAGGTCGGCGACCGCCTCGCGCATCGTGGCCAGGTCGACGATGCAGGGGACTCCGGTGAAGTCCTGCATGATCACCCGGGCGGGAGTGAACTGGATCTCGGTGTCGGGCTCGGCGTCCGGATCCCAGGAGCCCAGGGCGCGGATGTGGTCGGCGGTGATGTTCGCGCCGTCCTCCGTGCGCAACAGGTTCTCCAGCAGCACCTTGAGCGAGAAGGGCAGCTTGTCGGAGCCCTCCACCGCTGAAAGCTTGAAGATGTCGTAGGAGTTCTCCCCAACCGTGAGTTGGGTTCGGGCTCCAAAGCTGTCCTGGCTCATGTGGCTTACCTCCCGGGGTGGAAAAAGGCGTCCAGAGAGAACTTATCCCGCGGGCACCCGGGTGTCAGTGCCGGGCGGCAGACACCCTCACATCGCAAGGGCGCCGGCGACGTGCCCGTGGAGAACTCTTTGACATCAAGATACTTGATATCGAGTGAGATTGCCACCGGCTCGAGCGGTTGTAGGGTTGCTGGCCGTGAGCCGGGATCGCGACGAGGTGGACGGGATCGTCGCTGCCTGGCAGCGCGAGCACCCCGATCTCGACACCTCGCCGATGCAGGTGTTCTCCCGGATCACCCGGCTCGGACGACGCGTGGCCACCCTGCGCCAGCAGGTGTTCTCCGCCCACGGCGTGGAGCCGTGGGAGTTCGACGTGCTGGCCGCGCTACGACGCAGCGGGGAGCCGTACGAGCTCTCCCCCGGCCAGCTCGCCACCGAGACGATGGTCACCAGCGGCACGATGACCAACCGGCTCGACCGGCTGACCGAGCGTGGGCTGGTGAGGCGGATTCCGTCCCTCGTCGACCGGCGCGGGGTGACCGTGCGACTCACCGACGACGGCCGCAGCCATGTCGACGCCGCCATCTCGGCGTTGGTGGCGGCCGAGCGTGAGCTGCTGGCGACGGTCTCCGAGGTGGAACGGGAGACCCTTGCGACCCACCTGCGGGTGCTCCTCCTGGCGATGAACGGCTGATCGGCCAGAAGCCTAGGCTGGACCCGTCGCTCGGAGTATTTCCGTTGCCAGGAGGCCGTTGCGAAAAGGTCCCGCCTGTGGGGGTGCGCGGAATTTGGGGGTGTGAGCCCGGGGGTTGAGGCTCGTGGCGTGTCCGCCTGGGTTGTCTAGGGGCTGCCCCTGCCCCGGTGGGGTTGTGCTGTGGGGTCCCTGCCCTCTTTCTCAGGTGGCGTGGCGGTTGGTGTGGAGTCGGAGGAGGTTGTGGGCGGTGGCGCCGAGGTGGAGTTCGGCGGTGACGGCGGGGAGTCCGCGGCGGGTGAATCGGCGGAAGTTGAGGGTTTCTTTGAGGGTTCCGAAGGTGGTTTCGATGGTGGCGCCTCGGCGTTTGTAGCGGGTGATGTCGTCGGGGTTGCGGAGTCGGTGTCGCATCTGGTCTTTGGGGTCGAGGTCGGGTGGGGGTGGCCCGGTGGTGGGGTTGTCACGGGCGGCGGCGTGGAGGTCGCGGTTTTTGCCGGGGGCGATGAGTCGGTCGGGGCCGGGGTGGGTGAGGTTGTCTTGGGTGAAGTAGCCGTTGTCCAGGAGGGTGAGTCCGATGGTCTTGCCGAGGAGGGCGCAGTGGTGTTGGGCGTCGGCGAGGGCGGGTTTGTAGCAGTGTTTGTCGTTGGCGTCTTGGGAGAGGGTCACGGCGAGGATGATGTGGTCGTCGGTGACGGTGGCTTGGGCGTTGTAGGCCTGCACGGAGCCGCCGTCGGCGCCGTCGGTCATGAGTCGGGAGTCGGGGTCGGTGATGTTGATGACGTCGCCGGCGCCGCCACGACCGCGGTTGATGGCCTCGCGGCGGTCCCGGGCTCGTGCTGCGGGGCCGCGGAGGTCGACCTGCCCGGCGGCGGTGGCGGTCTGAGCGTCGACCAGGGCGTGTTCGGCCTGGTCGAGGATGCGGCGGGCGTCGCGGCGTTGGGCGGCCGCGCGGGCGCCGTGGACCCCGTCCAGATCGGTGAGTCGCTGCCGTTCCCGGACGATCCGGGCCTGCTGGTAGCGGACGGGGTCCACCCCGGACGGCGGCCGTCCCGGCTGGGCCCGGCCGGCGGCGGTCTCGGCGACAAACGCCTGCGCGGCGGCGGCGTCTGCGGCGTCGGCTACCGCGTTGACGGCGTCCCGACGCTCCAGTTCGCCAATGGCTTTGGCGATATTGGCCTTACGGGATGTGGGGTCGGCCCACGCCGCCGGCACGTCCCGCACCCCACCAGAGCCGCCGCCGGTGGTGAGGTTGTCGGCGCGCATCTGGGCGTCTTCGGCGGCATCGGTCGCCGCGGCCTCGGCCACGATGTCGGCGGCCATCTGCTCAGCCTGTTCCCGGACCCAGTCCGTCGTCCGGTTCGCACCCCGGGACGCGTTCGCGGCGATCTTGGTGCCATCGATCGCCACCGACCCCACCTTGACCATCCCCTGTGCCGCACACAACGCCAGCACCTGGGCGAACAGGTCGACGAACGCGGCATCGTGACCGGCCCGGAACCGGGCCAGCGTCGTATGGTCCGGGGCGTCCTGACCACACGCGATCCGATACCCGACATGCTCCACACACAACCGCTCGATCCGCCGCGAGGACCGCTCGCCCGACAGATACGCGAACAACAACACCACCACCAGCATCTCCGGGTGATACCCCCGCCGGCCCTGCCTGACCCGCCCGGCGTTTTTCGGACAGCTCCTCGACTATTGTTGAGGGTGAACCGAAGTGGAGTTCGTGATGGGTCGTCAGCAGTTCTCGGACGCGTTCAAGGAGTCCGTGGCGTTGGAAG
>JBDIAG010000597.1:0-3348 GCA_039812305.1 Actinomycetales bacterium
TTGGACGCCGGCGCGAAGATCGTCGTCTGCGCTCACCTCTGCCGCCCCAATGGCGCGCCGGAGGACAAGTACTCCCTCGCCCCGGTCGCCGACCGGATCCGCGAGCTCCTGCCCGGGGTCGAGGTCACGATGGCGACCGACACCGTCGGGGAGTCGGCCCAGGCGGCGGTGGCCGCGATGAGCGACGGCAGCATCGTGCTGCTGGAGAACCTGCGGTTCAACGCGGGCGAGACCAGCAAGGTCGAGGCCGAGCGGGAGGCTTTCGCGGGTGAACTGGCGGCGCTGGTCGGCGACGACGGCGCGATGGTCTCCGACGGCTTCGGCGTGGTGCACCGCAAGCAGGCCTCCGTCTACGACGTGACGAAGAGGCTGCCGCACGCGGCCGGCGGTCTGGTGGCGACCGAGGTCGGCGTGCTGAAGAAGCTGACCAGCGAGCCGGAGCGGCCGTACGCGGTGGTGCTCGGCGGTTCGAAGGTCTCCGACAAGCTCGGCGTGATCGCCAATCTGCTCGGGGTGGCCGACCGGCTGCTGATCGGCGGCGGGATGGTGTTCACGTTCCTCGCGGCCCAGGGCCACGAGGTCGGCAAGTCGCTGCTCGAGTCCGACCAGATCGACACGGTCAAGGGCTACCTGGCGACCGCGGCCGAGAAGGGCGTCGAGATCGTCCTGCCGGTCGACATCGTGGCCGCGACCGAGTTCTCCGCGGACGCCGACCACGAGGTCGTCGCGGCGGACGCGATCCCGGCCGACCGGATGGGCCTCGACATCGGCCCGGAGTCCGGGAAGCTGTTCGCTTCGAAGCTGGCCGACACCAAGACGGTCTTCTGGAACGGCCCGATGGGTGCCTTCGAGATGGCGCCCTACGCGGCCGGGACGAAGGCCGTCGCGGAGGCGCTGGCCGGCGCGTCCACGTTCTCGGTGATCGGCGGCGGCGACTCGGCCGCGGCCGTTCGCCAGCTAGGCTTCGCCGACTCCGACTTCGGGCACATCTCCACCGGTGGTGGCGCCAGTCTGGAGTACCTGGAGGGCAAGGAACTGCCCGGTATCGCTGTTCTGGAGGAGGACAACTGATGGCACGCATCCCGCTGATGGCCGGCAACTGGAAGATGAACCAGGACCACGTCCAGGCCACCCACACCGTGCAGAAACTGGCTTGGTCGCTGTCGGACGCCAAGCACGACTTCGGCGCCGTCGAGGTCGCCGTGATGGCGCCGTTCACCGATCTGCGCACGGTGCAGACGCTCGTCGACGGCGACAAGCTGGCCATCGGCTACGGCTCGCAGGACATCTCCGAGCACGACTCGGGTGCCTACACCGGCGAGATCTCCGGCGGCATGCTGGCCAAGCTCGGCTGCACGTACGCGGTCGTCGGCCACTCGGAACGTCGTGAGTACCACGGCGAGACCGACGAGGTCGTCTCCAGGAAGGCCGCCGCGGCCCACAAGGCCGGGATCGCGCCGATCGTCTGCGTCGGGGAGGGTCTGGACGTCCGCAAGGAGGGCCGCCAGGTTCCCTACACCCTCGAGTCGCTGGACGGTTCCCTCGCCGGTCTGACCGCCGAGCAGGTCGCGACCACGGTGATCGCCTACGAGCCGGTCTGGGCGATCGGCACCGGCGAGGTCGCCACGCCGGCGGACGCCCAGGAGGTCTGTGGCGCGATCCGGGCGCGCCTCTCGGAGGTCTACGGAGCCGAGGTCGGCGACGCCGTCCGGGTGCTCTACGGCGGCTCGGTGAAGTCGTCCAACGTCGCGGCGATCATGGCCGAGACGGACGTGGACGGCGCCCTGGTCGGTGGCGCCAGCCTCGACCCAGAGGAGTTCGCCAAGATCTGCACGTTCTCCAAGGCCTGACGGTCGTGTCCCGAAAGGCCCGGTGCCCGGCGGCATCGGGCCTTTCGGCGTCCGGCAGCCGGCCCGGCCGGTGGCACCTGTCCGACCTGGCACGCAAGGGTGTCCGGCTTTGCTAGCCTGGGTGGTCGGACTGGACTCTTAGCTAAGGAACATTCTCGAGTGACTGCCCTGCGGATAACCCTCCTGGTCATTCTGGTTCTGACCAGTCTCTTCCTGACCCTGCTGATTCTCATGCACAAGGGCAAGGGTGGCGGTCTCTCCGATATGTTCGGCGGCGGCATCACCGGCAGTGCCTCCAGCTCGGGTGTCGCCGAACGCAACCTGAATCGGATCACGATCGCGATGGGCGTGATCTGGGCGGTGAGCATCGTGTTGCTCAACCTGCTGGAGCGGTTCGTGCCCAGCGGGGGATGACCTGTACCTTGTGCCGTGGGCAGGCCCTCGGGGGACGCCGCACACGCGAACAGGTGGACAGTGCCCGTGGCGGGCTTCCGTTGTAGGCAGAGGAGGTTGTTGTGGCTGGTGGAAACGCGATCCGCGGTAGCAGGGTCGGTGCAGGTCCGATGGGAGAGGCCGAACGGGGAGACGCGGCGCCTCGGGTGTTCATCTCCTATTGGTGCGCCAACGGCCACGAGACCCGGCCGAGCTTCGCCGACGACTCCGCGGCGCTGCCGCCGGAGACCTGGGATTGCCCGCGCTGCGGTCTGCCGGCCGGTCGTGACCAGGCGAGCCCGCCGGTCGCACCCCGCAACGAGCCCTACAAGACGCACCTGGCCTACGTGAAGGAGCGCCGCTCGGACACCGACGGCCAGGCCATTCTGGACGAGGCGCTCGAGGCGCTGCGGTCCCGGAACATCGTGCGCTGAGGGGCGTCTTCGACGGCTTCGCCACGATCGCCGTCCTCGTCGCGGTCGGCGCACTTCTCGCCCATCTGCGGATGGTGGATCTCACGGCCCAACGGCTGCTCTCCCGGCTTGCCTTCTTCGTCGCCAGTCCCGCGCTGATGGTCGTGCTGGTCGGACGAACCGACGTCAGCGGCGTGTTCAGTGGCACGGTGATCGCCACGGTGGCCGGTGTCGTCGTGCCGGTCACCGCGTACCTGGTGCTGGCCCGGCTGTTCTGGCCGCGGCCCTGGTCGGAGCGGGTGATCGGCTCGCTGTGCGCGGGATACGTCAACGCCGGCAATCTCGGCCTGCCGATCGCGGCCTACGTGCTCGGCGACGCCACGCTGATCGTCCCCACCCTGCTGTTGCAACTCGTGGTGTTGCAGCCGGTGTCGCTGGCGATCCTCGACCTGACCACCAGCGGGCGGGCCTTCTCCTGGCGGCGGACGCTGAGTCAGCCGCTGCGCAACATGATGACGCTGGGCACGCTCTTCGGCCTGACCCTGTCCGTGACCGGATGGGAGCTGCCGCGAGCGGTGCACGCCCCTCTGGAACTGCTCGGCGGGATGGCGGTGCCCTCCATGCTGCTCGCCTACGGCATCGCCCTGCGCCTC
>JBDIAG010000598.1:0-3344 GCA_039812305.1 Actinomycetales bacterium
TCGGTCGCCTCGCGGGTGAGCGTCTCACCGCCGCCGTCGTCGCCCGAGATCGATGCTGCTCGTTCCCGGGCTGCACCAGGCCGCCGGCCATGTGCCACGTGCACCACGTCATCTGGCATCGTGTCGGTGGCCCCACCGAACTCGGCAATCTCGCATTGTTGTGCGGCGCGCATCATCGACTCATCCACTCCCGGCCACCCGACCATCCGGAGGGATGGACGATGAGGATGCGCGACGGCATCCCTTTCTTCCGGCCACCTGTGCACCTCGCCCCGACCGAACGCGACGGACCTGTGTGGCTCCGCAACACCTACGCCGCCGATGCCCTTTTCACCCGGCGCACCGGGCAACAACTCGCAATTGACACCGGCCACGCAGCACCGTCACCACGCTAATCAGTCGATGGCAGCAGAAGTCCCACCTGACCGGCCCCGGGCGGTTCCATTCGAGCTGCTACGTGCTGCTGCACATGGACGGCACTATCCGTAGGGAGAGGTTCGGTTCCTGCTTCCATCTCCATGACGGTCTTGGCGACTTCCCGTCACGACGCGGACACCAGTTCCGGGACGCCACTCGGCGTCCACAAGTCGGTTCCGGCTACCGGATTCAGACGCCCCGCGAGAAACGACCCGCGCGACAGCTCCGGAGCTCCGGCGGCGTCGGCTCTTCCGGACGGCGCTGCCACCGGGGGCATGGCCGGTGATGGCCGGTGATGGCCGGGGCCGGCCACCGGAAGAGAACCACCACGCATCCGACCCGACCAGGCAGGATGTGCGCATGCCCGGGATCGATGACGAGCTTGAGGGCCTGCGACGAGAGAACGCACGCCTACGCAAGCTTCTGCGGCTTACCGACGCCGAGGCAGCACCCGCGCGTGGCACCCAGGTCGCCTGGTTCGACAAGGCGCCCGGACCGGTACGCGCCGACTCGTCCTCCCAGGCGAAGGTCGAGTTCTACGCCACGCTGTTCGCCGCGCGCCGTGACATGTACGCCGTCACGTGGGAGAACCCGCGGAAGGGCACCTCGGGATGGAGTCCGGCCGTGGCAGGTGGGTGGCGCAGGGGTGAGACCGATCGACGCTATCTCCCACTGACGCCGGCGGTCCTGGAGGCGCATCTGCTCGGCGAGGTCCACATCGGTCTGTACCCGATGCTGCCGGGAGACCAGACCTGCTGGCTTGCAGCTGATTTCGACGGCCAAGCGGCGATGCTCGACGCGCTCGCCTACCTCAAGGCGGCACGAGCGGTCGGCGCTCCCGCCGCTGTGGAGGTTTCTCGTTCCGGAGTCGGCGCCCACGTGTGGATCTTTTTCACCGGTCCGGTCGCAGCCTCGACCGCACGCCAGATCGGCATGGCGTTGATCCGGGAGGCGATCGCGATCCGAGGGCGGATGGACCTGACCTGCTACGACCGTCTGTTCCCGTCGCAAGACGTCCTGCCCGGAACAGGTCCCGGCAACCTGATCGCGGCACCGCTGCACGGCAAGCTCCGCAAGCTCGGGGCAACGGTGTTTCTCGAGCTCGCCACCTTGGAGCCGTTCGATGACCAGTGGGACTATCTGTCGACGCTGGACCGCCTTACGCCCGGACAGGCAGCCAAACTCGCCTCCGCCTTGCGGGAGCCTGACGTGGGCTCACGGGTCGACCGCGCGCGACCGGCACGATCCACTCGGACCCAGCCGAGCCCGGCCCCCCTCGTCCACGTGACCCTCGACGGTGGGATCCGGATACCGGGAGCCGAACTCAACCCGTCCCTATACGCGACGCTGAAGCACGCGGCATCGATCTACAACCCCGAGTTCTACTCCCGGCAGCGCCGACGACAGTCCACCTGGAACGTCCCAAGGTTCATCACCTCTTACGACGAGACTATGGACGCACAACTCGTCCTCCCCCGCGGCCTGCTCGACACGACAACGAAGCTCCTGAACCAGTCGGGCAGCACCATCAAGACCGTCGACCATCGAGTGACCGGCGCCGTCCAGGAATTCTCCATCGACGCCGACCTCAGCCCTGTCCAGCAGGCAGCCGTCAAGGACGTACTGGCGCATGACCTCGGGTTGTTGGTCGCCCCACCCGGGTCGGGCAAGACGGTGATGGCCTGCGCGGTCATCGCCGAACGCCGCACCACCACACTCGTTCTGGTGGATCGCAAGACTCTGGCCGACCAATGGCGCAGACAGATCCAGGCGCTCCTCGGCATCAATCCGGGCCAGCTCGGCGGCGGGCGCTCCAAGCTCACAAACGTGGTCGACATCGCCACCTTGCAGACGCTCGCCCGGCGCCAAGACGTGAAAGGGACACTGGGTCCGTACGGCCTCGTCGTGGTCGACGAATGCCACCACGTGCCCGCCGCAGCCTTCGAGTCGGTTGTGCGGGCCCTCCCTGCCCGGTATTGGCTCGGCCTCACCGCCACGCCCTATCGCCGCGACGGACTCGATGACCTCATCGGGTTTCAGCTCGGTCCCGTCCGGCACACTCTCGAGCACGCGGACCCGGACACGCTCGAGGGCGGCAGCTCCGACCTGCCGCGTCCGGTCCTGCTCGTCCACCCGACGCAGTTCCGCTTGGAAGGCCCGGTCGACCTCTCGATGCCCGGCGCGATCGCGAGTGTCCACCGTACGCTGGCCGCCGACGAGGCCCGCAACCAGCAGATCGTCGGCGACGTGGTCGAGGCTTACGGGCGAGGACGGCACTGTCTGGTCCTCACCCAGCGGACCAGTCACGTCGACCATCTGGCGGAGCAGCTCGCCGGGCGCGGATTGGAGCCGGTGGTCCTCAAGGGGACGATGGGCGCGAGAGCGGACAGCGGCGATCGCACGCCTCGGCTCCACAGCGAAGAGTCGGCCGCTCCTCGTCGTCGCCACCGGCCGCTTCGTCGGTGAAGGCTTTGATTGCCCGGCGCTCGACACCGTGTTCCTGGCTGGTCCCGTCTCCTTCAAGGGGCCGCTCGTCCAGTATGCCGGGCGCATCATGCGCGCCTTTCCCGGCAAACAGACGGCCGAGGTCCACGACTATCACGACATCGAGGTGCCTGTGCTTGCCGCCGCCCTCGCAAAGCGGAGGCCGGGATATCTCAGCCTCGGCTTCCCCGACCCACGATGAGGCCATGGCACCGGGACCGCGATCTGGGTATCCGCGCACGCAACCGGATGAGCGAGATTTGCAACCGGCTAGATATGGACGCTGGCGTGCCGGATGTGGGTCTTGAATCCTCCCGCGTCGGCAGGCGATGCTCGGGGCGTGCCTGACATTCTGATCTGCGGTGCCGGCATCGCCGGCCCGGCTACCGCCTACTGGCTCGCGCGCGCGGGGTGGCGTCCGACCGTGGTCGAGCGGGCCGAAC
>JBDIAG010000599.1:0-3337 GCA_039812305.1 Actinomycetales bacterium
CACCAAGAACACGATCAAGCCGACAAGGCCGATTGGAGCGGCGTACTTCATGACCTCAGAGAGGAAGACCAGCACCTTGGTAGGCGCTGGAAGTTCGCCGCCAAGCTCCGCGAACATGTTCGCGAAGATGGGGACAATGAACAGCAGCATGCCGACGACGGCGAGGATGGCGATCACGAAAACGACAACCGGGTAGGTCATCGCTGACTTGATCTTGGCCCGAAGCTTGACGTCGGCCTCGAAGGACTCGGCGATCTGAAGGAGCACCTGGTCGAGGAAGCCGCCCACCTCGCCGGCGCGGCACATGTTGACCATGATCGGAGGGAAGACCTTGTCGTGCTTGGCCATGGAGGACGAGAGTGAGTTGCCGTTCTCGACATCGTTGCGCACATCCGTCAACGCCGCCTTGAGACCTTTGCTCTCGGTCTGCTCCGCCAGGATCGACAAGGCCCGCAGCAGAGAGAGCCCCGAGTTGATCATGGTGGCGAACTGGCGGGACATGATCGCGAGGTCCTTGAGCTTGACCTTGTTGCTGCCCGGCAGATTGATCTCCGTAGACAGCCCGTCGGTCTTCTTCTCCGTGACCGATAGCGGTGCGTAACCCATCTCGCGCAGCTTGGTGACCAGCGCCGCCTCATTCGGCGCAGCCAGCTTGCCGGCGATGATCTTGCCGTTACTGTCCCGGACGGAGTATTCGAAGAGCTTCTGCTTCGAGCCCGACTTTGCGACCGGGGCCGCCGTTGCTGTCGCCATGATGTCCTCAGATCCGTCCGACGAGACGCTGGAAGTCTTCGATGTGGTGGCACTTCTCGATTCCCATGTCCATCGAGATTCGCCGGGTGCGAACAAGTTCGGCCAGGTGCTGGTCCATCGTGTGCATGCCGTGCTGCTGTCCGGCCTGCATCGCCGAGTAGATCTGGTGGGTCTTTCCTTCGCGGATGAGGTTGCGGATCGCTGGGACGGCCACAAGGACCTCGGTTGCGACCGCCCGGCCGCGTCCGTCCGCGGTCTTGCACAGCGTCTGACACACGACACCCTGCAACGAACCGGCGAGCATCACCCGCACCTGCTGCTGCTGCTCCGGTGGAAAGACGTCCACCACACGGTCGATGGTCTGCGCCGCATCCTGTGTGTGGAGGGTTGCGAAGACGAGGTGGCCCGTCTCGGCGGCAGTCAAGGCGATGGAGATTGTCTCCAGGTCACGGAGCTCGCCGACCAAGATGATGTCCGGGTCCTGCCGGAGAACGTGTTTGAGTGCGTTGGCAAACGACTTGGTGTCCTCGCCGACCTCACGCTGGTTGATGACACAGTTCTTGTGCCGGTGTAGGAACTCGATCGGATCCTCGACGGTCATGATGTGGCCGTGGCGAGTCCGGTTGGCGAGGTCAATGAGTGACGCCAATGTGGTGGACTTGCCGGACCCGGTCGGACCGGTGACGAGCACCAAACCCCGCGGGAGCCCGGCGAAGTTGCCCACGACAGGAGGTACGCCCAAGTCCTCGAGCGGCTTAATCTCGTAGGGAATCGTACGGAAGGCTGCGCCAACCGACTCCCGCTGTCGATACACGTTGACCCGGAAGCGGGAACGACCGGGGAGGGAGTACGAAAGGTCGAGTTCGAGCTTCTCTTCGAAGGTCTCACGCTGCTTCTGCGTCAGGATGGCGTAGATGGCGCGCTGCAACATCGCCCGATCGAGAACCGGAAACTCCTCCAAGGGGTAAAGATCACCGTTGACACGGATCATCGGATGCGAGCCGGCGGTCACGTGGAGATCGGATGAGCCGTAGTCCAGCATCGTCGCGAGGCACTCGGAAAGATTGAACTGGTCGTCCTCCAGAGAGCCCGAACCAAGTCGTCCTGCCGTCTCCATCGGCTTGGTGGCGGGAGCAGTGTCCATGGTTGCCGTTGGCTGGGCGGGGAGCCCGTAGCCGGCGGCGCCGCCGAAGCTGGCGTTGATCTGTTCCAGCTCGACACGTGCGGAGTCTGGCTGGTAGCCGCCCATCCCTGAGCTGTTCAACGTTGTCCTCCTGGTCTTCCCTCCGCGGCGCGGATTGTTGTCTTCCTTCGGTTCACGCATGGGGGTGCTTGAGCTGTGCACGTCCACGTTGACCAGTACGGCGGATCGACCGACCGCTTCCCGCTCAGGCGACGACGCGAAGTACCTCTTCGATGGAGGTCTTGCCTTCGAGACACTTGAGCCAGCCGTCCTGTTTCAACAGCTTCATCCCGTTGGCCAGCGCTACCTTGTTGATCTCGGCGGAGGAGGCGTGAGCAACCGCCATCCGCTCGATCTCCTCGTTCACCAGCATTACCTCGTGCAAGGCCAGCCGGCCCTTGTAGCCCGTGCGCCCGCAGGCGGAGCACCCGACGGGCCTCATGAGTCTGGGCTTGGGTTCGCCGGGTACCCAGGGAAAGCCGACGTGCAACAGCTCCTCGTCCGCTGGCTCGTACTCTTCCTTGCACTTGTTGCACAGCCGACGAGCAAGCCGCTGTGCGAGTACCGAGTCGAGCGCCGAACCCACCAGGAACGGCTCAATACCCATCTCGGTCAGACGCGTCACCGCCGATGGCGCGTCATTGGTGTGCAGGGTGGAAAGCACGAGGTGGCCTGTTAGAGCGGCTTCAACTGCGATCTGCGCCGTCTCCTTGTCGCGGATCTCACCGATGAGGACGACGTCTGGGTCAGACCGCAAGATGGAGCGCAGGGCGGCCGCGAACGTCAGGCCAGCTTTCGTGTTGACCTGAACCTGGTTGATGCCCGGGATCCTGTACTCGACGGGATCCTCGACCGTGATCACGTTGATCTCTGGCTTGGCAACGATGTTGAGGGTCGCGTACAGGGTTGTGGACTTGCCAGATCCGGTGGGGCCGGTGACGAGGATCATTCCGTACGGCTTGACGTAGGAGGTCTTGAAGCGAGCGAAGTTGTCGTCCGAGAACCCGAGGTCCGAGAGCGCCATCTGTGCGGTCGAGTTGTCGAGGATGCGCATGACGACCTTCTCGCCCCACACGGTGGGCAGCGTGGCCACGCGAAGGTCGATCTTGCGTCCGTTGTGGTTGACCGAGAGGCGGCCATCCTGCGGAATCCGGCGTTCGGCGATGTCGATGTCGGCCATGATCTTCAGCCGGCTCGTGACTCCGCCTGCGATCGATTTGGGAGACTTCATGACCTCGTGGAGCACGCCATCGATCCGATACCGGACCCTCAGCTCATGCTCGGTGGGTTCGATGTGAATGTCGGACGCTCGGTCGGAGATGGCCTGAGTCAGGAGCAGATTGACGTACTTGACGATGGGCGCATCCTCGGTGACCTCGGTCATCGAGGACAGGTCCTGCG
>JBDIAG010000600.1:0-3329 GCA_039812305.1 Actinomycetales bacterium
AGTTCGAGGCCCGCGGCTGGACGTGGGGCGGCCGCTGGACGTCCGTCAAGGACTACCAGCACTTCGAGAAGTCGTGACGGCTAGCCGAGAACGGCCATCGCGTCGATCTCCACCAGCATCTCCGCCCGTGGCAGCCCGGTGAACACCGTCGTCCGGCACGGCAGCACGCCGCTTACGGTGTGCTCGGAGACGAACTTCCCGTAGGCGTCGTTCATCTGCGCGAAGTCCTCCCGCGTGGTGAGGTACACGCGCAGCATGACGATGTCGTCGAACGTCCCGCCGCCCGCCTCGACGACGGCGAGCACATTGCCCAGGGTGAGCAGCGTCTGAGCGGTGACATCGCCCGGGTGCAGGTACTCGTTCGTCGCCGCGTCGACCGGCCCCTGCCCGGAGACCTGCAGGATGGCACCCTTGCGGACACCTTGCGAGAAGGTGTGGGCGGGTGCCGGGGCGTCCGGGCTGAGGATGGCGATCTTGTCGGTCATGAGGTGCGTTCTCCGTTCTGGTTCCGGGGTGGATCGCTGATCCAGCCGGAATGTCGTTGTCTAGTCGGTGATCTCGACACTCGCGTCCCGGGGACGCCAACCGAGGTCCGCAGAGATCGCCCGCGCGCATTCCGCGAGCAACGGCCGGAGCTCGAGCACGCCCTGGAAATCCGTGACGATGTTGGGAACCGAGACCGACAGGGCGGCGACGATCGACCCCGTCCCGTCCCGCACCGGCACCGCCAGGCAGTTGACGAAACTCTCGTGCTCCTCGTGATCCTCGGCGTAGCCCTGTCGGGCGACGATCTCCAGCTCGGCCAGATAGTCCTCGGCGGTGAGTGTCGTGTTCTCGGTCATCGGCGTGTACTCGATCGACCGGGCGACCGCCTCCCGCTCGGCCGGCGGCAGCGCGCTCACCAGGATCTTGCCCACCGCGGTGCAGTGCAGCGGAGCCGGCAACCCGACCCTGGAGTACATCCGGATGGCGTGCTTGGAGTCGAGCTTGTCGATGTAGATGGCCTGGCCGCCTTCGAAGGCCGCCAGGTGGATGGTCTGTGAGGTCGTCCGGTTGAGCCTGATCAGGTGCGGATGGGCGACCACCTGGATCTCGCGTTGCTCCAGAGCCTGGTTCGCCAGCTCGAACAGCCGCGTCCCCAGGCGGTAGCGGTGTGCGTCGTCGTGCTGGACGAACCGCTCCTCCTCGAGTGTCCGCAGCAAGCGCAACGCCGTGGACTTGTGGACGCCGATCTCGTCCGCCAACTCCTGCAGGGAGCGGTCACTCGTACCCATGCTGATCAACATCTGCAATGCGCGACCCAAGGTCTGACTCAAACTCCGCTCCTCTCGCCCACCTCCCGCCCGGCCTCTCCTGCCGCGCCCGAGGTGCGGAACAAGTCTGCCAGCGCGGGCGGCACTCCCCGCGCGGTGACCTGGAGCTGGGACCACTCCCGATCGGAACATTCCAGAGCCCGGCCGACCAGATCGTCCCAGGCGAGCGCGACGTGGTCGGCCTGACTCGTCAGCACGGCGGCGGCCGACAGGTGCGCGAGCCGGGTTCGCGCGATGACATCCAGCCCGTGCAGCAGGCCGGCCAGGTACCCGCCGGCGAAGGCGTCTCCCGCCCCGATCTGCTCCACGATCTGCACGCTGAGCGCGTCGATGTCGACCCGCTCCGGCCCGTCGAAGACACTCACCGCTCCCCCGCCGTTCTTGACCACGAGGTGGCGGGGTTCGGGAAAACTCTCCCGGACGGCGTCCGCGCCGTCGATGCCCCAGACGGCCAGGGCCTCGTCGGCTCCGAGCAGCGCCACGTCGACATGCCGGGTGATCTCGGCCAGGATGTCGGCCGCCCGACCGATCCGATCGCCCCACAGCCCCGGGCGATAGTTGACGTCGAAGCTCATCAGACCCGAGCGCGGCCGCGAGACCAGGGCCAACGTCAGGTCGGTGGTCGAACCGGACAGGGCCGGGGTGATGCCGGTGACGTGCACGAGGTCGGCCGTCGCCAGCACGCCGGCCGTCGACGGCTCGGCCAGGAGCGTCGGATCCATCGCGCTGGCCGCCGAGCCGGCCCGGTAGTAGTGCATCCGGCTCTTTCCCGGGCCGAGATCGGTCGGCAGTCCGGTCGAGCCACCGCGCTCCTTGACGTAGAGCCCGGTCGGACGACCGGCATCCACGCCGACCGCGCCCACACCGATTCCCCGCTCCGATACCGACCCCACCAGGTAACGCCCGAAGCCATCGTCGCCGACTCGCGAAACCCAGTGACTCTCAACGCCGTACCCGGCCAGCACACCGGCGACGTTGACCTCCGCACCGCCGGCGAACCGGTCGAAAACCCCGGCATCCTCCAGCGGCCCGACCTCGCGGGCAACCAGCACGACCAAGCCTTCGCCCAAGCACGCGGCGCGGAACTTCGGTGACACGCAGACCTCCACTGACCTCCGGCACAGACTCGAACCGGTCTGCGCGCTCCCCGTCGCAGGCACGCACGGCCTGCTGGGAATCCTGCCTGGGCATTGACCTCCGGGTGCGGGAATGCTACAACTCCGTGCACAACATTCGCAACCATCATTGCACATGTTGCAACGATGGCGACGGGCGGGGTCCGGTCCGGTAATTCCGGTCAGCACCCTAGTCCGCCCGCAGGAGCATTGGAGCCCCGCGCATGTCCGCTGCGTCGTCCAGCCAGATCTGGGGAACCGGCCTTCCGGCCGACACCGGCCGCGCTCTCGCCGCTACCGCCCAGGCCGATCGGGAGGTGGTGATCGACGCCCGGCACAAGTCCTTCCCGGCCGCGCTCTGGGGCCGGACGGCCGGCGAGATCCTCACTGCCGCACCGTTCTTGGCGGACTTCACCACTCCTGTGCTGGCGATCGACGCGGCCCTCGTCGATCGCAATCTCGAGGTGATGCACCGCTGGACCACCGAGCGCGGCCTGGGCCTGGCACCACACGGCAAGACCACGATGTCCCCGGCGTTGTGGTCTCGGATGTTCGCCCACGGCGCCAGCGCCCTCACCCTCGCGACACCGTGGCAGGTGCAGCTCGCGCGATCGGCCGGCGTCGGCCGGATCATGCTCGCCAACACGCTCGTGAGCCCGCAGGGCATCGCCTGGATCTCGGCCGAACTGGACGCCAATCCGGATTTCGGCTTCGTCAGCTGGGTCGACAGCCGGGACGCCGTCGACGCGTTGGACAGAGTTCTCACTGCCCGGAACGCCGCGCGTCCCATCGACGTCATCGTGGAACTCGGCGCCGACGGCGGGCGCACGGGCGCCCGCACTCTGGACGAGGCGCTCGACATCGCGACCGCCGTCCACGAAGCTCCCCGGCTCCGGCTGGT
>JBDIAG010000601.1:0-3328 GCA_039812305.1 Actinomycetales bacterium
AGTTGCTCCAGCAGCGCTCCGACGACCCGGCGGAACTTGCGTCGCGGACGCTGCCGGTCGAGGACGGCGACCTCCAGTTGGGTCGGGTCGATCGCCCGGTTCGAGCCGTCGGCCTCGCGCCCGAGAGCCGGGACGACGAGGGCCAGCACCTCGGCCAGCGTGAGGTCGCGGTTCCACTGCTCGCCGATCGCCTCGCTGATCTGGGTCGCCGACCCGCCCATGACCACGACGCCGCGTTCGTCGAACACCGAACCGTCGTAGGTGAGCCGGTAGACCTGGTCGTGATCCGGATCCTGGCCGACCTCGGCGACGACGAGCTCGACCTCCAGCGGCTTCTGCTCAGTGGTGAACACGGTGCCCAACGTCTGGGCGTAGGCATTGGCCAGGCCGCGGGCGGTGACGTCGGCGCGGTCGTAGGAGTAGCCGCGCAGGTCGGCGTACCGCACCCCGGCGACACGGAGATTCTCGAACTCGTTGTACTTGCCCACCGCGGCGAAGGCGATCCGGTCGTAGATCTCGGAGACCTTGTGCAGGGCCCTCGACGGGTTCTCGGCGACGAACGCGATGCCACCCGCGTAGGGCGCGACGACGACGGGACGTCCACGTGCGATGTTGCGCCGGGCATAGTCGGCCCGGTCCTTCATCACCTGTTCGGGGCTGACGTAGAACGGCGCGGTCATCGGAGCTCGCTTCTGTTGGCTGGTCGCTGACTACTCGTGGGCGCTACTTACTCGTGGGCACTGCCGGCGTCCGGCATCCGCCGCCGCCCTTCGAGGACGGTCTCGACGACGGCGGCCATCTCGTCGTCGGGAACGCGGCGGTAGCCCTGCGCGGTGACCGTCGCGACCACCGGCCAGATCCGGCGAGTCGTGTCCGGCCCGCCGGTGGCGGAGTCGTCGTCCGCGGCGTCGTAGAGCGCCTCGATGACGGTGCGGATCGCCTCGGCCGCGGTGTGGGTGGGGCGGTAGAGCTTCTTCAGCGACCCCCGGGCGAACAGCGACCCGGAACCGACCGAGTGATGCCGGTGTTCCTCGAAGCGTCCGCCGGTGACGTCGTAGGAGAAGATCCGGCCCACGCCGCTGTCGAGGTCGTAGCCGGCGAAGAGCGGGACGACGGCCAGGCCCTGCATGGCCAGCGGCAGGTTGGAACGGACCATGAGAGCCAGCCGGTTCGCCTTGCCGTCGAGGCTGAGCAAGGTGCCCTCGATCTTCTCGAAGTGTTCCAACTCGACCTGGAACAGCCGCATCATCTCGACCGCCAACCCGGCGGACCCGGCGATGCCGACGCAGGAGTAGTCGTCGGCGGGAAAGACCTTCTCGATCTCCCGATTGGCGATGACGTTGCCCATGGTGGCGCGGCGGTCGCCGCCCATCACCACCCCGTCGGGGAAGGTCAGGGCGACGATCGTCGTGCCGTGCGCCACCTCAGGCATCGTGCCCCCGGTGGGTCGGTTGGCGCCGGGCAGCAGTTCCGGCCGGTGGCCGGCGAGGAATTCGGCGAACGACGACGACCCGGGCGTCAGGAACGCGGCCGGCAGTCTGCCCCCGGACAGGCTCATTGGCCGCCCTTCTGCACGAAACCCCGCACGAACTGCTCGGAGTTCTCCTCCAGCACGTCGTCGATCTCGTCCAGCAGGTCGTCGACCTCGGTCGTGTTGACCTGAGCACCGGCGGGTGCGGGCTCCGGCGCCTCGTCCGGCTCGTCGGGCTCGCGACGACTCGGATTGATCTGCTCCTGACCTGACATCGGATCTCCCTTGGTTCAGTCTTCCTCGATCCTAGTGCTTCTCGACGGAGGTTGTTCGAGGGATGGTGTCGTCCGCGGGGATGCTCGGCAAGGCCGACGAGGGAGGGATACCGGTGTTGTATCGCGACCGAGGAGAACGCCGCCGAGCGCCGCGCGGGCGGCGCAAGGCCCCGAAGAACCTCCGTCGAGGAGCACTCGTTGCCCCGGGCCGTCGCGTCGCAGGAACTCTCGACGGACCCGCTGATACACGTCGTCGGGGAACCGTGAGAACGCCGCAGACCGGTACCTAATGGCCGGCTAGGGCCCTGACCAGGTCCTGAGCCGTCGCGGCGTCCTCGAGGAGCTTGCCGACGTGCTCGCGGGTGCCGCGGGTGGGGTCGAGCATCGGCACCCGCTGCAGCGAGCCGTAGCCGGGCACGTCGAAGATCACCGAGTCCCAGGACGCGGCCGTCACGTTGGGGCCGAACTTGGCCAGTACGTGACCCCGGAAGAACGCCCGGGTGTCGACCGGCGGCAGGGTGACGGCGGCGGCGACCTCGTCGTCGGTGACCAGTCGCTCGACCGCACCGCGGGCGACCAGCCGGCGGTAGAGCCCCCGCTCCGGCCGCACGTCGGCGTACTGCAGGTCGATCGCCTGCAATCGCACGTGGCCCCAGTCCAGTCCCTCGCGCTGACGGAAGCCTTCCAGCAGTCGCAGCTTCGCCACCCAGTCCAGTTCGCGATGACAGCTCATCGGGTCCCGTTCGAGCCGGTCGAGCAGGTCCCCCCACCGGTTCAGCACGTCCCGCGTCATCGGGTCCGCGTCCGAGCCCTCGCGGTCGTCGACGAACGCGAGCACGGCCTCGTGGATCCGGCGTTGCAACTGCACCGCGGTGAGCTTCGTCCCGTCCGTCAGGGTGACCAGTTCGCGCAGCGAGGGATCGTGACTGATCCGATGCAGCGTCGAGACCGGCTGCGCCACCGTCATCGACGGCATGCAGCCCGCCTCGATCAGCTCGAGCACCAGCGAGGTCATGCCGAGCTTGAGATACCCGGCGACCTCGCAGAGGTTGGCGTCCCCGATGATGACGTGCAGCCGGCGGAAGCGATCCGCGTTGGCGTGCGGCTCGTCCCGGGTGTTGATGATCGGACGCTTCAGCGTCGTCTCCAGCCCGACCTCGACCTCGAAGAAGTCGGCTCGCTGGGAGATCTGGAAGCCGGCCTGATCGCCCTGCTGGCCCTTCCCCACCCGGCCGGCGCCGGTGATGACCTGGCGGGTCACGAAGAACGGGATGAGACCCTGCACGATCGCCGGGAAGGGCGTCTGGCGCGACATCAGGTAGTTCTCGTGCGTGCCGTACGAGGCGCCCTTGTTGTCGGTGGTGTTCTTGTACAGGTTCACCGGCGCCAGGCCCGGGGTCTGCGCGATCCGCCGGACGGACTGCAGCATCACCGACTCCCCCGCCTTGTCCCACCGCAGGGCGTCCAGCGGATTGGTCACCTCCGGGCCGGAGTACTCCGGGTGGGCGTGGTCGACGTAGAGCCGGGCGCCGTTCGTCAGAACGACGTTCGCCATCGTCGGATCGTCCAGTTCGTCCGCGAG
>JBDIAG010000602.1:0-3324 GCA_039812305.1 Actinomycetales bacterium
GATCCGGCCGCAGTCCGGCAAGCACCACGACTACCGCGGCTACGCCGGGCAGATCGCCGGAGGTGTGTTCAAGCCGGGCGACGAGGTGATGGCGATGCCGTCCGGTTTCACCTCGCGGATCGCCGCCATCGACACCGCGGACGGGCCGGTGGCCGAGGCGTACCCACCGATGTCGGTCACGATCCGGCTCGAGGACGAGATCGACATCTCCCGGGGCGACCTCCTCGCCCGGCCGCACAACGCTCCCCGGCCCAGCCAGAACGTCGACGCGATGGTCTGCTGGATGGACGAGACCGCGGTGCTCTCCCCGCGGAAGAAGTACGTCATCAAGCACACGACCCGGTCGGCCCGGGCGATGGTCAAGGAGCTGCAGTACAGCCTCGACGTCAACACCCTGCACCGCGACGAATCCGCCACCCAGCTGGCATTGAACGAGATCGGGCGGGTGCGGCTGCGGACGACGCAGCCGCTGCTGGCCGATTCCTACGAACGGAATCGCGCCACGGGCGGATTTGTGCTGATAGATGAGGCCACCCACCGGACGGTGGCGGCTGGGATGATTACCTCCCTCGATTGATCCCATGCGCGTACCCTGGTTGTTGAAACCGGGATGGGGTTGCGAATGGGTTATACGAAGAAGGAAGTGCCCCAGGATTACATGCATCGCTGGCAGCACCTCGCCAATCTGATGGCACAGGCCGCCGACGTGCCGGCGGCCCTGGTCACGCGGGTGTGGCCGGAGCAGATAGAGGTGCTCGTGTCCAGTGTGGGGGAGGCGAACCCGTTCAAGGCCGAGGAGATGTCGGACTTGGGAATCGGGCTCTACTGCGAGACGGTGATGTCCACCCGGGAACCGCTCATGGTGCCCAATGCCCTGGAAGATCCCGAGTGGGCGGATAACCCGGATGTCGAGCTCAACATGATCGCGTATCTCGGGCTTCCGCTCATCTGGCCGGACGACAGTCTCTTCGGGTCGATCTGCATCTTCGATTCGAATGCGCACGTCTACAGCACCGAGACGCAAGGTCTGCTGTGGCAATTGAAGGAAGCCATCGAGGCTGATTTCCGAGTGATCTGTCGCTTGGAGGATGAAGCCGTCGCCCAGCAGCGCAGCAACCGGTTCGCGACCGCGGCGGCGCAGCGTCTCGGGGACGTGACACCTCCTTGAGAGGGGGCAGCGGAGCGGACCGGGTCGCCTCCCTGATGAGCGCGGTGCCCAAGGCCTATGTGCGCAAGTGGCAGCGCACCGTCGACACGCTGGCGAACCTCCGCTCGGGGGACGAGGTCGTCCTGTCCGCCTTGGAGGGTGAGGATCACCTGGCGGTGCTGCTCACCGCCGGCGGCCGGCGACGACCGGGGGACGTGCTCGGCGACGGCGTCTGCGACTGGATCGTGGCGCAGACCGCGGCCCCGCTCATCATCACCGAGCCGGGGGTGGTGCAGACCGACACCCAGGACGCTCCGGCGCAGGGCAGTTATTGCGGCGTCCCCCTGCAATGGCCGGACCGGCGGCTCTACGGGGTGCTGGCCACCCGCTCGCCGCACCCCAGCGCCTACTACGAAGCCTGGTTCGACCTGATCCAGCAGATGAAGCTGCTCATCGAGAGCGACCTGCGCACGATCCACTACGTGCGGCAGGTGGATGCCCGCAAGGAGCAGCTCGAGGACCGCCTGTCGGAGCGGAACCGCGAACTGCAGGAGCTCAACGAGCGGCTCGCGGACGAACTCACCAAGAGCCGGCATCTCAGCGAGGTGATGCGCCGGCTCACCACCGGCGGGGACGGCGCCTACGGCCGGTCCTATTTCCGCGGGCTCGTCCGGCAGCTGACGGAGCTGTTCGGCGGTGACCACGCGTTCGTCTCGGTGTTGCAGCCCAACCGCGCCGGTCACGCGATCACGCTGGCCGCCTATTCCGACGGGGACTGGATCCCCGATTTCAGCTACGAGCTGGCCGGGGCTCCCTGTTCGGACCTGCTCACCCGGCGCGACCTGCTGATCCCGGAGGGGCTCTCCGCGCGGTTCCCGCACGCCTGGATCCACGATCGGCTGCCCGCGGAGAGCTATGTCGGGGTGCGGCTGAGCGATGCGCACGGTCTCGACATGGGCATGCTGGCGATGATGGGACGCGGCGTGCTGCCGGACAGCTATCTCGCCCTGCAGTTCATGCAGCTGCTGGCGACGCGGACGAGCACCGAGATCCAGCGGATGCGGGCCGAGGAGCACCTCCGCCGGCTCAGCGAGGAGGACCAGCTCACCGGTCTGCTCAACCGCAGCAGCTTCCTGGCCCGGCTCGAGGACAAGATCGCCGGGGCGGTGCGGGGCCGGGTGATCGCCGTCCTCTTCATCGATCTCGACAACTTCAAGACCGTCAACGATTCGCTCGGCCACGACGTCGGCGACGAGCTGCTCGCCCAGGTCGGTCAGCGGATCCGCAGCTGCTTCGAGCCCTCCGACAGCGTGGCCAGGCTGGGCGGCGACGAGTTCGCCGCGGTGGTCGAGACCGCGGACCCGGCCCGGCTGGACGTCCTGTGCGAGGACATCGGCCGGCGGTTCGCATCCCCGTTCTTCTGCCACGGTCACGAGCTCTACCTCTCGGTCAGCATCGGCGTCAGTCAGTATCCGCGCGACGGTGCGGACAAGCAGACCCTGCTGCGCATGGCGGACATCGCCATGTACCAGGCGAAGGAGAGCGGCAAGAACCAGCTCCAGTTCTATTCGCACTCCCTCCGGGAGGGGCCGCAGCACGACCTGCGGATGGTCACCCGGTTGCGCCGGGCGCTGCGGCAGGGCCAGTTCGACGTCTTCTACCAGCCGAAGGTCGACACCCGCAGCCGGGACATCGTCGGCGTCGAGGCGCTGCTGCGGTGGCGCGACCCCGAAGTGGGCGTGGTCCCGCCGACGACCTTCATCCCGCTGGCCCAGCGCACCGGCAACATCGACGCGCTGACCGAGCTGCTGGTCGCCACCGTCGCCTCGGACATCCAGGCGTGGACGACCGCGGGGCTGGCCGTGCCGTCCGTCGCCATCAACGTCTCACCGAGCCAGCTGCGCGACAGCGCCTTCGCCGGCCGACTGGCCGGGCAGCTGCGCTCCCACGGCCTCAATCCCGGGTTGCTGACGATCGAGCTGACCGAGGATGCGCTGATGCTGCACGGCGGCTCCGGCCCGCGCACCCTGGACGAGCTCGCCGTCCAGGGCTTCCGGATCAGCATCGACGACTTCGGCACCGGGTATTCGTCCCTGTCGTACCTGCGGAGCATGCCCATCCAGGAACTCAAGATCGACCGGAGCTTCATCCGCGGGATCGCCGAACGCTCCGACGAC
>JBDIAG010000603.1:0-3316 GCA_039812305.1 Actinomycetales bacterium
CGGGCTCTGGGAATCGAGACGGAGCGCGCGGGTGGCGCGCAACGCGGAGAGCGGATTGTGCCGGGCGGAGTGCACCAGCATGCGGTCGGCGGCGTTGATCATGCGGGACATGGTCACCATTCCGGGGAACACCCGAAGATCCAGGACGGGCGCGTTCTGCTGCTGCACGGGGCCAATCCTACGGTGCGCGGCTGTCGACCGCCGTTAGCCTCGCCACACGAACGCCCAGTTTCTGTGATCGGGTCGTTACCCGGCGATGCTCACTCAGCGCATGGCGCGACGGTTCGGCCGCATCCTCGTCGGGTCGATTCCCTTGGGCATCGGGGCACGGAGCCCGGGCATGGACCGTACGCGGGCGTTGACGTGGGCGACCTCGTCCTTGGTGAGGGCCGGCTTGAGCTTCATGATGTGCCGCGCCAGCTTGTTCAAGGGCACCTGGCCCTCGCCATCGCCGGCCATGACGAGGATGATCGGCGCGTTGGACACGTAGCGGCGGTGCTTGCGCTCCTCGGCGGCGAGCAGCTTGCCGATCCGGTGCGGCGGGCCGTCACCGACGAGAACCACTCCGGCGCGACCGACCGTCCGGAACACCGAGTCGTAGGTACGCGGGTCGACCGCGATCGGCTCCTCCTCGTAGATCCAGCTCCGCCGCAGCAGCCGCAGCGTGGCGCCGGCGGCTCCGGGCTGGCCCTCCAGGCGCTTGTACATCGCCTTGTCGGTCTTGCGCACCAGGACGAACATGGCTGCGAGGATGGCCACCGGGATGGACAGCAGCGTGTAGTAGATCGGGTGACCGGTGAGAACACCGAGCGTGATGCCGATGGCGAGCACCGGAATCGCGACCCCGAGCATCCACCAGGTGACCGAAGGGTCAACCTCGCGGGTGAGTTGGTAGGCCTGCTTGAATTGGCTCAAGCGGCCTGGTTTTCCACTCTTGTTCGTGCGGCGGCCGAAGCGCCGCTTGGTGGGTTCGGAGTCGGAGGTGGCCATCACTCCAGGATAGGCGAGCGCGGCCCCGAGGCGAACCTGGCACGCCCGGGTCAGTCGGCTCGTCGTGAGCCTTGGTCCCTCCACCCGAACCAGGCCGCCGCCGAAATCGGACCTCAGGGTGCGACGGGAGATGAACGCTGTGGTGTCGGTTTCCGGGCGGGGATGGCTGGCACGGCGGAGGTCCGTCCTCGGAGCAGAGCTACCTGGGTGTGGCCGACCACGCCGCCAGGCGCCCGCCCAGGAGGCGACCCGCAGTGGTCATGTGCTGGCGGGCCCTCAATGCCCCCGGATCAGACTGGAAGCCTCCTGCGCCGCCGGCATCGGCTGGTCGAGGTGCGACAGATGGGCGGGGATCTCGCGGCCCATGTGGCGGGTCGCCTGCGCCCACAGCCGGCCGGCCCGGTAGGAGGACCGCACCAGCGGGCCGCTCATCGCCCCGGCGAAACCGACCACGTCGCGTGCGTACTCGGCGAGCTCGATGAACTCCTCCGGACGCACCCAGCGCTCCACCGGGTGGTGCCGCGGGGTGGGCCGCAGGTACTGGGTGATGGTGATCAGCTCGGTGCCGGCATCGTGCAGGTCCTGCAGCGCCTGGCGCACCTCCTCGATCGTCTCGCCCATGCCGAGGATGAGGTTCGACTTCGTCACCAGGCCGGCCTGCTTGGCCATCGTGATGACCGACAGCGACCGGTCGTAGCGGAAGGCGGGGCGGATCCGCTTGAACACCCGCGGCACCGTCTCCAGGTTGTGGGCGAAGACCTCGGGTGCGGCGTCGATCACCTGGCCGACCAGCTCGGGCACCGCGTTGAAGTCGGGGACCAGGATCTCGACGCCGGTGCCCGGGTTGAGCGTGTGCACCTGACGGATCGTCTCGGCGTACAGCCAGGCGCCCTGGTCGGGCAGGTCGTCGCGGGCGACGCCGGTGATCGTCGCGTACCGCAGGCCCATCGCCTGGACGGACATCGCCACCCGGCGCGGCTCGTCCCGGTCGAGCTCCTCCGGCTTGCCGGTGTCGATCTGGCAGAAGTCGCAGCGTCGGGTGCACTGGCCGCCGCCGATGAGGAAAGTGGCCTCGCGGTCTTCCCAGCACTCGAAGATGTTGGGGCAGCCGGCCTCTTCGCAGACCGTGTGCAGCCCTTCGCGCCGCACCAGCGACTTCAGCTCGGTGTACTCCGGTCCCATCCGTGCCCGGGTCTTGATCCAGGACGGCTTCTTCTCGATCGGGGTCTGCGAGTTGCGGATCTCGAGGCGCAGGAGTTTGCGCCCCTCCGCGCTCGGCCGGGCGGACGGTGGCAGCGGCGTCGCATCGGTCACCGGCCCAGCCTATGCCTGTGCCGGTACCCGCGCCGTGGATGGTCCCCGCGGGGTTCGGAATCGGCGCGTCGGAACCTCGTGCCTCACCACTGCACGCCGTGGCTGAGCAGCGCGGACTCGGCCTCCAGCCGCTGGCCGGCGGTGAGCGGCCGGGGACGGTTCGGCGCCTCGATGCCGTAGCTGTGGCAGCAGGCCACCAGGGCATCGTCGTAGGCGATGGTGCAGGCGGTGATCCGTAACGCGAGGCCCTGGGCCTCGCTGCCGCGCACCTGCTCGAGCTGGCGGGCCACCCGGGCCAACTCCAACTCCAGGAGTACCCCGGGCATCGGTTCGGGGTCGGGAGCCGACGGACGCAGGCGTCGCACGGCGCGTTCCACCGAGACGGGTGGATGCCCCGCGGCAATCCACTCGGTCGCCTTGTACAGCAGGTGCCCGGCTCCCGCTGCCAAGACCAGCACGCCGAGATAGTGCGGCAGGTAGTCCACTGTGATCACCTCGTACCCAGAATCCCCTGTCCGGGGTGTCAAGGCAAGGGCGACGTGCCGGATCGGGGAGTAGGCTTGCCTCGGCGATGGATCCCGCCCTGGCCGCCCAGGCCTGAACCGCCGTCCCGGCTGATGGTTCCTGTCCCGTCCGTGCGATGGGCAGGTCCGCCATGCCCATCCGACCGCTGGAGTCTCGATGGCAGCCGATCGTGTTCCGCCCCAACCTGACCCCTCGCGCCTGACCCATTTCGGCGGGAGCCCGATCGTCGTCGGGGTCGTCCCCCAGCAGTCGCCCTTGGTGGCGCTGACGGCGGCCTCGCTGGCGCGCGGCACGCACGGCGAGATCTACTTCGCCCACGTGGACACCACCCGGTACGCGGAGCAGGAGTATCCCGACGGGACGGTCGCGCACCTGCCCCTCAATCCGGACACTGCCGACGACTCCTGGCAGGACGTGGAGGAGGCCCTCATCGAGGCGCTGACGACCGTCATGCGGGACCAGGACGTCGGATGGCAGTTCCGCTATC
>JBDIAG010000604.1:0-3300 GCA_039812305.1 Actinomycetales bacterium
GAGTCGGTGGGCGGCGACCGGCTGCCGGCGGTCGACGACGCGGAGGGCTGGCACGAGAGCAGTGGGGTCCCGGCCGGGGACCTGTGGCGAATCCGCCGGGAGCTGCGCGAGCAGCTGGTCGGCTACGTCCGAAAGCGGTTGCGCAAGGCCTGGTTGCAGCGGGGCGCCAGCCCGGCCGAGCTGGGTTGGGTGGACGAGGTGCTCGACCCGGACGTCCTGACCATCGGCTTCGCCCGGCGGGTGCCGACCTACAAGCGGCTGACGTTGATGTTGCGGGATCCGGACCGGCTCCGGGCGCTGTTGCTCGACCCGGAGCGGCCGATCCAGCTCGTCGTGGCCGGCAAGTCGCATCCGGCGGACGACCTGGGCAAGCGGCTGATCCAGCAACTCGTGCAGTTCGCCGACGATCCGCAGGTGCGGCACCGCATCGTGTTCCTGCCGAACTACGACATCGCGATGGCCAAGAACCTCTACCCCGGCTGTGACGTGTGGCTGAACACGCCCCTGCGTCCGCTCGAGGCCTGCGGCACGTCCGGGATGAAGTCCGCGCTCAACGGCGGGCTGAACGTGTCGATCCTCGACGGCTGGTGGAGCGAGTGGTTCGACGGCGAGAACGGGTGGGCGATCCCGACCGCGGACGGAGTGCTCGACCCGGACCGCCGCGACGACCTCGAGGCCGCCGGGCTGTACGAGCTGCTGGCCAAGCAGGTGGCGCCGGCGTTCTACGACCGCGACGCGCTCGGTGTGCCCCGGCGCTGGATGGACATGGTCAAGCACACCCTGGGCGAGCTGGGCCCGAAGGTGCTGGCCTCCCGGATGGTGCGGGAGTACACCGAGAAGCTCTACGTCCCGGCGCATTCGGCCGGAACGGCGCTCGCCGAGGAGGACTACGCGCAGGCGCGGGCGCTGGCGGAGTGGAAGGACCTGGTCCGCAACGAGTGGCGCCACGTGCAGGTGGAGCACGTCGAGTCCTCCGGGCTCGGCGACGCACCGCAGGCGGGCGAGGTACTGCACACCCGGGCGTTCGTCGCCCTCGGCGACCTGGAACCCTCCGACGTGGCCGTCGAGATCGTCTACGGCCGGGTCAGCGACTCCGACCTCATCAGCGACTACCGCACCCAGCGGCTCGGGCACGTCCGCAGCTTCGAGGAAGGACGGCACGAGTTCGTCGGAGACCTGATGCTGGACCAGACCGGCTCCTTCGGCTACACCGTCCGGATCCTGCCGGCCCACCCGGGGCTGGCCGCCGCCGCCGAGGTGGGACTGGTCGTCAACGCCTGACGTGCGCCCACGCCGACGACGGCGGGCAGGGCGCTACGACCGGACATGGGGCGGTGCGCCGAGGCCGGCGGCTGCCGCCCGGATCGCTTCCTCGGCCTTGTCGACCGTGATGAGACTGTTGCCGCCGACGATGTGCAGACCGTAGGCGTCCTCGAGGGCGACGAGGTTCATGGCCAGGGTCTCGACATCCGGGATCGGCGTGAAAACGCCGGCCTCGGCGCCGGATCGGAGAATCTCGCGGTAGACCGCGAGCTGGCGCAGGTAGAGCTGCTGGACGAGCTCGTCGTGCAACGCGGACGAGCCGGCGAGGATGTCGAACTCGTAGAGGAGGCGCATCAACGGGTCCTCCGGCCCGGTGGGCAGGCCGGCCCGGATGGCCGCGGCCAGCTGGCGGGCGGGATCCGACATCCCGGCGGCCACCGCGAGACGCTGATCGCCGAAGCGTTCGACGCCGGCTCGGTGCACCTCGACCAGGAGAGCGTCCAGATCCTGGAAGTAGTAGAGGATGGCGCCCCGGCTCAGGCCGGCCGCGCGAGCGACGTCGCTCATCGAGATCGATCGCAGACCCTGGGTCTCGACGACGCCCGCGGCCGCCTCGATGAGCTCGAGGCGCCGTTCGTCCTGCCGGGGTGGTCGCGCCATGTCTTGACGCTATCGGACGCGCGTGGAACACTCCCAAAAATTCTTTGACAGAACTGTCAAAGAACCTCTCAAAACGATCGGATCCGGCATGACCGACCTGCTGCTGACAGATGCAGTCGTCCGAACCTTCGATCCGCGGAATCCGTACGCCGAGGCCGTCGGCATCACGGACGGGCGGATCAGCTACGTCGGCCCGGCCGTGGAGGCGCCCGCCGCGCGCCAGCAGCGGCGGTGCGGGGGAGCGCTGATCACCCCCGGCGTGATCGACACGCACAACCACCTGCTGCTCGGCTTCGACGCCGACGCGGTCAGTCTCGAAGGCGCCGAGACGCTGGCCGAGGTGCGCCGCCGGATCGCCGACCTGGCGGCGCGCCGGCCGGACCTGGACTGGATCTGCGCCGAGAACGCCGTGTACTCGATCGTCGAGGGGCGACGTCCGAATGCCGACGACCTGGCCGGGCTGACCGACAGACCGATCTTCGTGACCACCTACGACCAACACTCGGTCTGGCTCAACGACACCGCCTTGCGCGTCCTCGGGATCGTCGACGGCGGAGACATCCCGTGGGGCCGGCCGGAGCGCGACGCCGCCGGCGCCCCGACCGGATGGGTCACCGACTTCTACACCAGCGCGATGACCTCGGCCGGGCTGGCCGGGCTGCAACGCGACATCCCGATGTACTCGCCCGACCGGCGGTACCGGAAGCTGTTGTCCAGCCTGGAGATGGCGCGCGCGTTCGGCATCACCACGGTCGTCGAACCGCAGGTGCCGCTCGCCGAGATCGACCTCATGTACCGGGCCCGGGACGAGGCGAGGCTGACCTCCCGGGTGATCGCCATGCTGTTCCACCCGATCGACGCGGACGCGTCCTTCCGGCGGGATCTGCGCGAGGCCGTCGACTCCGCCCCCGACGACCCCCGGTTGCGGTTCGGCCCGGTCAAGCTCTACGCGGACGACGTGGTCGAGCCGCACACCGCGTACCTGCTGGAGGACTACGCCAACCGTCCGGGCCATCGCGGTCACCCGTCGGCGCCGGTCGGCGCGCTCGCCCGGATCGTCACCGAACTGGACCGGCTGGGTTTCCAGACCCACACGCACGCAACGGGTGACGGTGGAATCCGGCTCGCGCTGAACGCGATCGAGCGGGCGTCCCACGACAACGGCACGACCGACCGCCGGCACGGGATCGTGCACGTCGAGTGCCTGCATCCCGACGATCTGCCGCGGTTCGCCGAGCTGGGCGTCACCGCCGCGATGCAGCCCCGGCACTGCTCGCCGGATCTCGTCGGCGGCACCTGGATGGACAACATCGGCGAGTCCAGGTGGGACCGGGCCTGGCGGTTCCGTTCTCTGATGGAATCCGGCGCGCACGTCTC
>JBDIAG010000605.1:0-3286 GCA_039812305.1 Actinomycetales bacterium
CCGCGAAGGCGGTCTCGGTGCCAAGGCGTTCCAGCCGTTGGGCCAGCTCCATGCTCACTCCTCTTCGGGCCGATGTCGACGGCGGCCGTAGCGAGCACTCTAGCTACTGATATGTCAGAAGACCAAAGCCTGATATGTCAGAGGTTGGACACGCTCCGGTCAGTCCAGCGCCGCAGCCGCCGCGGGGTCGCAATCGGTCAGGAACTGGCGGCAGCGAACCGCTTCGTCCTGCTCTCCGATGCGCTCCGCGGCCCGTCCGAGCGCGTGCAGGCTCATCAGGAAACCGCGGTTGGGTTCGTGCCGGAAGGGCACCGGCCCATGGCCTCGCCAGCCGGCCCGGCGCAACGCGTCGAGTCCGCGGTGATAACCGGTGCGGGCATAGGCGTACGACTCGATCACGCTGCCGCGGTCCCAGGCGTCGGCCGCCAGCAGGGCCCAGCCCAGACTCGCCGCCGGGTGGGCGGCGGCGGCCTCAGCCGGGGACGCGCCGGCGGCAAGAGCCTCGGCGACGGCGCGATGCGGTTCTTCGGCGAGCAGGGTGGGCGGCGGGCCACCGAGCAGGTTGTCGTGTTCCATGGTCGGGGAGTCTGGCATGGCCCCGGCGGTTCTACCGTCGTGGATCGCACCCGACTGTCACACTGGAGAAAGTGAGACGGTCGGCCGAAAGCACCCAGGTGAGCGCACAGAGACCCCCGGGGCCGGACCTTCTTCCCGCCCAGACGCGGATCCGTGAGCCCCGGTGGCGCATGGCGCTTGTCGTCGTGATCCTGCTCGTGCTGGCGATGGGCGTCGGGGTCGCGGGCTGGGTACTGGCCCGGCCGTCCGCCATGGTCGCGTCCACACCGACGACGTCGCAGCCCACCGGGGGCACGCCCTCCGGCACGTCGACCGCGGATCGGGCCGCCGAGCCCACGCCGACCGCGCGACGCACGGTCGCCGCCTCGGGTCTCGCGACCATTCCCGCCGATCTCACCCTTCCCCACGAGGACGATCTGGCCTGGCAGGGCGTCAACCTCACGGTGGACGACTGTGCCGAGGAGGTCCCCCGGCGCCCGGACTCGTTGAGAACGGCCAGCGATGTGCGGACGGTCCAGCTCAGCTCGTCCGCCGGGTCGCGCAGCGAGAGCCTCGTCGTCGCCACCGACCAGAATGCGGCGGCGACCGTGGTCAGCGAGATCGCCGCGCTGCTCACCACCTGCGCCACCCCGGCGGACGACGGCTTCCCGGTGCCCACCTACACGACCGGCAGCGTCACCGAGCCGCCGGGACAGAACAGCACAGAGTGGACGCGGACCGCGCTGGTGGCCAACACCTTCCCCCAGCCCGACGGTCCCGATCGAGCACAGTACGTGCTCCTGGCGCAGTCGGAGCGGGCTGTCATCGTCGGCGTGATCAGCGGGGAGAACGCGATCGCGCCCAAGGACGGGGTGCTCGACCCGGCGACGGTGGCCGACCTGCAATCGTTCGCGGACGAGATGGCGCCGAAGCTGTGCCCGTTCACCGCCGCCGGCTGCCAGCCTCCCGCGCCGGACCCGGCCACGTCCCCGATCGACGGCCCCGATCCGGGGGCGGCACCCGATGCGGGCGGTGGCGATCCCGGAGTCACCGATCCGGGAGCCGTCGATCCGGGGCCCGGCTCCGAGAGCGGCTCCGCCGCGGGTCCCGGGCCGGACGCGCCGCAGGCCCTGCCCGAGACCACCCCGACCGGATAGCGGGTCACTGGACGGAAGCGCGGTCGCCCTTCGGCGCTCCGCCGGCGGTGGCAGATCGGGAGGGTGGACCGGCGGGCGTTGGCCGGGCCGGCCGGAGCGACTGCGCGAGCCGGGCCAACGGGCGTCCGGCCGATCCGGGAAGCACAACGGGCCGCCGCGAAAGTCTCGCAGCGACCCGTCGGGGATTCTCGGACTACTTGATCTTCGTGCCGGCCGAGCGCAGGTTCTCACACGCCTCGACGATGCGGGCCGCCATGCCGCCCTCGGCCGCCTTGCCCCAGGCGCGCGGGTCGTAGGCCTTCTTGTTGCCGACCTCGCCGTCGATCTTCAGCACGCCGTCGTAGTTGGCGAACATGTGCCCGACCACCGGCCGGGTGAAGGCGTACTGGGTGTCGGTGTCGACGTTCATCTTGATCACGCCGTAGTCGACCGCCGCGGCGATCTCCTCCGGCAGCGAACCGGAGCCGCCGTGGAAGACGAGGTTGAACGGCTTGGAGCCCTCGGCCAGGCCCTTGGCCTTGTTGATGGCCTCCTGCGCCTCCTTGAGGATCTCCGGCCGGAGCTTGACGTTGCCCGGCTTGTAGACACCGTGGACGTTGCCGAAGGTCAGCGCCGCCATGTAGCGGCCGTTCTCGCCGATGCCCAGCGCGTCGACGGTCGCCAGCGCGTCCTCCGGGGTGGTGTACATCTTGTCGCTGGCCTCGCCGACGACACCGTCCTCCTCGCCACCGACGACGCCGATCTCGACCTCGAGGATGATGTTGGCGGCCTTGCAGCGGGCCAGCAGCTCCTCGGCGATCTGGAGGTTCTCCTCCAGCGGCACCGCGGAGCCGTCCCACATGTGGGAGTTGAACAGCGGGTCCTCACCGTTCTTGACCCGCTCCTCGCTGATCGCCAGCAGGGGGCGGACGTAGGTGTCCAGCTTGTTCTTGGGGCAGTGGTCGGTGTGCAGGGCGATGTTGATCGGGTACTTCTTGGCGACCTCGCGGGCGTAGGCGGCGAGCGCGGAGGCGCCGGTCACCATGTCCTTGATCGTCGGGCCGGAGAGGTACTCCGCACCACCGGTGGAGACCTGGACGATGCCGTCGGACTCGGCCTCGGCGAAGCCGGCCAGCGCGGCGTTGAGGGTCTGGCTGGAGGAGACGTTGATGGCGGGGTAGGCGAAGGACTGCTCCTTGGCCCGCTGGATCATCTCGGCGTAGACCTCGGGCGTTGCGATGGGCATGTGTGCTCCCCTGTCTGATGTCGGATGCTGGGACAGCGCCAGCACGGATGACCATGGGTCACGGCCGATCCTTCCACGAACCCGGCCCGCAGAGGGCTCGGCGTCCGCTCGATTGTTGCCCGGGTCCCGCCGGGCGGAATCGACGCGGACGAGCCGCTGTCATAGGTGGCTGCCAGGATGGGCCCATGACTTACCACGTCGATCACTACCAGGCCGCCGCCGATCGCTACGAGTCGATGCCCTACCGCCGCTGCGGCGAGTCCGGCCTCGACCTGCCGGCGGTCTCCCTCGGTCTCTGGCACAACTTCGGGGACGACGTACCGCTCGACCGGCAGCGGGAGATTCTGTG
>JBDIAG010000606.1:0-3283 GCA_039812305.1 Actinomycetales bacterium
GCCGATGAGGACTCGATCATGGCGAGTTGGGCTCGGGGGACATTCATGGAACGACGTACATCGGTTCGCGGCACGGTTGCGCTGACGCTCGCGTTGTCGGGCGCGCTGACGACTCTTCCGATGGCCGCCCACGCGGCGGATCCGGGCACGATCTCCGGGCTGATGTGGTGGGACGTCAACGGCAACGGCACCCATGAGCCGACCGAGCCGGTGATCGAGAACCGGACGGTGACCCTGGACGGCGGTCCGACCACGACGACCACGGCGGCGGACGGCACCTACAGCTTCACCGGGCTGTTGCCGGGCAACCACACCGTCACCTTCGACACCCCGGAGGGGATGGTGCCGATCGCACCGCTGAGCGTGGACGCCACCGCCGGCGCCACGGCCGATGCCCCGTACCGGGGTCTGGGCGGCATCGCCGGCATCGTCCACGTGGACGCCGGCGACGATTCGATCATCATCGGGCTCCCCGACATGCAGGTACAGCTTCTGGCTCTGGACAACACCGTGCTGGCCACCACCACGACCAGCTCGACCGGTCAGTACGCGTTCTCCGGCGTTCGCCGCGGCACGTACAAGCTGGAGGTCTCCGGTGAGGACTGGGTGCCCCAGGTCAAGGAGATCACCGTCGGGGACACCACCGTTCCGGGCAACGTCGGCATGAGACTCGACCTGTTCGACGGAGTCTACGGATCGGTCTGGGACGACCTCGACGGCGACGGGCTCGACGACGACGAGGAGCCGGGCCTCGAGGACGTCACGGTCCAGCTGTTCGAGGGCGCCGCCCCCGCTGCCGGCGCCACCCCCGTCGAGACGGTGAAGACGGACGACCTCGGCCTGTTCTGGTTCGACGACGTTCCCAACGGCCCGTACACCGTGAAGTTCACCAAGCCCGATCACTACTTCTTCCACGAGGGTGACGACTCGGTCGGCGAGTCGGCGCCGATCACGGTCACCGACGACGGCGTGGACTCGGTGAGCACCGGCCTGGTGAAGGAGGCCGGTCTGACCGGCACCGTCTTCGCCGACGCCAACGGCGACAAGAAGCCCGGCGACGCGGAGAAGCGCATCGCCGACGCGACGATCTCGCTCACCGGTCCCGACGGACAGCCCAAGACCACGAAGACCGACGGCCAGGGCCAGTACTCGCTGACCGGTCTGGAGCCGGGTGAGTACCAGGCGACCCTGACCTACCCCGAGGCCTACCGGGGTGCGATGGCGGCGATGTCCGACACCGAGACGATCACCCTGCGTCCGGGGACGACCCACGAGATGAACGGCGTGATCTCGCGTCCCAGCGACAAGGACTGCGCCAACTTCACGACCCAGCCCGAGGCCCAGGCGACCTACGACAAGTACCTCCCGCTGTTCGGCGACATCTTCAACCTGGACGCCGACAACGACGGCAAGGCCTGCGAGGATCTGCCGGGTGTCGCCAACGCGTCGAACGGTTCGGGCTCGACCGGCTCCGGCTCCGGCTCGGGCGGGACGGGCTCCCACGCGCAGCTCGCCAACACCGGGTCCAACGTCTTCGCGCCGCTGGCCACGGGCCTGGGCTTCATCGCCGGCGGCATCGGCCTGCTCCGCCGCCGGTACTCCTGATCCGGGGGGCGCGCACGCCCCGGCCGGGGCACCCGTTGCCCGGCCAGGGCACTCGCTGGCGCCCGACCGCGAGGCGTCCCGAGGTCACTCGCGGATGCCCTGGGTTCCTGTCTGGCGCGGTGCCGGATAGCGCGGGTTGCGGGCGCACAGCCGGATCGTGCGGGGCACGGAGCGCACGGCCGAATGGAGCGGGCCCGAATGGAGCGGGACCCGATGGCGCACGGGCCGGATGGAAACGGCATCCGCCGTCCGGCCCACTCGGGTCCGAAGCGATAGCCCGGTGCAGCCCCATCGCAACCTCAGCGGCGTTATCGTGAGGCCGGATCAACACGGCCGATATGGAAGGACGACGATGTCCGAGGACATTTCTCAGACCTACCCGCCGAGTGCAGAGTTCGCGGCCAACGCGATCGCGAAAGCCGATCTGTACGAGGAGGCGAAGGCCGACCGCTTGGGCTTCTGGGCGCGGCAGGCCCGCGAGCTGGTGGATTGGGACACCGACTTCACGCAGACGCTCGACTGGTCCGACGCGCCCTTCGCGAAGTGGTTCGTGGGCGGCAAGCTCAACGTCGCCTACAACTGCGTCGACCGGCACGTCGAGGCCGGCCACGGCGACCGGGTGGCGATCCACTTCGAGGGCGAGCCCGGCGACACCCGCACCATCACCTACGCCCAGCTCAAGGACGAGGTCAGCCGGGCGGCGAACGCCCTGGCCGCGCTCGGCGTGGGCAAGGGCGACCGGGTGGCGATCTATCTGCCGATGATTCCCGAGGCCGCCATCGCCATGCTGGCCTGCGCCCGGCTGGGTGCTCCGCACTCGGTGGTGTTCGGCGGCTTCTCGGCCGACGCCGTCCGGTCCCGCGCCGAGGACGCCGAGGCGAAGGTGGCGATCACCTCGGACGGCGGCTACCGCCGCAACGCGCCGTTCGCGCTGAAGGCGACGGTGGACGCCGCCCTGGAGAAGGGCGCACCCACCATCCAGAACGTGCTGGTCGTGCGGCGCACCGGGCAGGACGTGAACTGGGTCGAGGACCGCGACATCTGGTGGCACGAGGCCCTGGAGAACGCCTCCCCCGAGCACACCCCCGAGCCGGTGGATTCCGAGCACCCGCTGTTCATCCTCTACACCTCCGGCACCACCGGTAAGCCGAAGGGCATCCTGCACACCTCCGGCGGCTACCTGGTGCAGAACGCCTACACCCACCGCAACGTCTTCGACCTGCGGCCGGAGTCCGACGTCTACTGGTGCACGGCCGACGTCGGCTGGGTCACCGGCCACTCCTACATCGTCTACGGGCCGATGGCCAACGGCACCACCCAGGTCATGTACGAAGGCACGCCGGACACCCCGCACAAGGGCCGGTGGTGGGAGGTCGCCGAGAAGTACGGCGTCACCATCCTCTACACCGCCCCGACCGCGATCCGGACCTTCATGAAGTGGGGCGAGGAGATCCCGGCGAAGTTCGACCTGTCGAAGATCCGGCTGATGGGCTCGGTCGGCGAGTCGATCAACCCGGAGGCGTGGCGCTGGTACCACCGGGTCATCGGCGGCGGCCGCGCGCCGATCGTCGACACCTGGTGGCAGACCGAGACCGGCGCGATCATGATCAGCCCGCTGCCCGGCGTCACCTCGCTCAAGCCCGGTTCGGCGCAGCGGCCGCTGCCCGGCATCTCGATC
>JBDIAG010000607.1:0-3281 GCA_039812305.1 Actinomycetales bacterium
CCGGCCTCGGCGTCCGCCGCGATCTGGTCGAGCTGTTGAAACGGCTGCGTGGCAACACCTTCCAGGAGGTCGAGGGCTGCCCGCAGCAGTCTGGCGCCGAGGCTCTCCCAGCCCACGTCCCAGGTCAGCGAGGGGGAGTCGGCGGCTGCTCGCGCCTGCGCCACCCGCCCGGCCAACAGGTGCAGGAGGGCGGCGACGAGCGGCGGCTGCCCGGCACAGGCGGCCTGGTCGGGCACCGTCCGCAAGGCCTGGCGCAGGACGGCGGCCGGGCCGCTGTCGACCGGGGCGGCGCGACCCGCTCCGGCGGGCAACCAGATGGCGGCCGTCGCCCGTCCCCGCCGGCAGCTGGAGATGAGCGTGGGGTCGTCGGCCAGTTCCTCGGCCTCGGCGAAACCGTCGACCGCCGCGGCGATCTCGCCCTGGCGCAACAGTCGCCGGGCCTCGCTCAGGGCCACCCAGGCGTCACGGGCGAGCAGCGGGATGCGGCGGGGCTCCAGGTCCCCGTCCTCCCACTCCCAGGCCAGGTCGGACTCGGTCTGACGCAGCACGCGGGCGACGTCCGGCCAGCGGTCCGCGCGGGCGTACGCGCGCAGGGCTGCCGCGCTCAGCCCGGCCCGCTCCAACAGCTCAGCGCTGCGCGCATAGAGCAGGCGAGCCTGCTGCTCGCCCAGCTCGTCGACCAGCAGCACCTCCAGATGACTGGCCAGCACCTGGTGATAGCGGTAGGTGCGCCCGTCGTCGGCCGAGGTGGTGAAGAAGTGACCGTGCTCGAGTTCGGCGAGCACGGCACCGGACCCCTGCGTGCCCAGCAGTTCATCGCACAGATCCCCGCGCAGCACGCCGAGGGTGGCGGTGCGCACCAGGAAGTCGCGTCGGGCCGGCGGCAGCTCGTCCACGAGATTCTCGGTCAGATACGAGCGGATCAGCCGGGAGCGTCCGGACAACTCGCTGACCGCCCGTTCGCGTTCGATCTGGCGCTTGCCCTGGGTGGAGAGGTGGAAGAGCTGCAGGCCGGCCGCCCAGCCACCGGTGCGCCGGGCCAGCGCCGCGACCGCCTCCGGCGACAGCGGTTCGCCGTAATGGCCGCGATAGAGCTGCTCGACCTCCCAGGTCCGGAAGCGCAGATCGTCCTGACCGAGGCTGAGCACCGTCCCCGCCGCGGTCAACCGGGCCAGATTGAGGGCCGGCAGGCGTCGCGACCCGATCAGCAGCCGCAGCGAGGGCGGACGGAGGCGGACCAGCCGCTCCAGGGCGGCCTCGGCCTGCGTGCCGGCGATCTCCTGGACGTCGTCGATGACGAGCAGCAGCGGCTCGGCGTGCGACTGCAGGTGCAGCAGCAGATCCTCCATCCGGTCGCGCGCCGGAACCGCCGTGTCCCCGGTGGTGGCGACGGCCGCCGCCAGGTGGGCGACCAGGGCCGCCTCGCTCACGTCTTCCTGCCCGACCGTGTACCACGCGGCCGGGGATCCGCACGCCGCGGCGACCTGCGCGAGCAGAGTGGTCTTGCCCGATCCGGCGGGCGCCACCACGAGGCACACGCCGGTGGCGGGGCTGAGCAGGCTGTGCACCAGCCGGGGGCGGTCGAGCGCGCTCACCTGGGGCCGCCGCAGCTTCTGGACGATGACCGGTGCCGCCACCACACCGTGGGTGGTCGACATCACGGGGTCCCGAGATCCGGTCCCAGATGCAGGTCGTCGGCAAGGCCGAGGCCGTCGGCACCGGGCAGCGGGTGCGCGGCGGGGAGTCCTGCGGCGGCGGCGTTGACCAGGGGATCCTGGCCGACGTCGACCTCGAATCCGTCGGTCAGCCCGTCGCCGTCGGTGTCGGCCATGGTCGGATTGGTGCCCAGGCTGATCTCGAGGGCGTCGGAGAGCCCGTCGCCGTCGGTGTCGGCGGAGTGCGGGTCGAGGCCGAGCAGGGATTCATAGCGGTCGGAGAGGCCGTCGCCGTCGGAGTCCACCACTCCCTGACGGATGTTCTCCGCGAACTGCCCGGTACCGGAGATGCCGGCGATGCCGGGGATCGACCCGGCGTCGGTGCCCGCCGCGACTTCGAGCGCGTCCGACTGGCCGTCCAGATCGGTGTCGCCGCTGAGCGGGTCGGTGTGGGACTTCAGGGCCTCGTAGCCGTCGGAGAGGCCGTCGCCGTCGGTGTCGGCCTTCGTCGGGTCGGTGCCCGCCAGCTTCTCGAACGCGTCGGTCAGGCCGTCGCCGTCGGTGTCGGTGATCTGGTCGGGGGAGCGTCCGGCGTCGATCTGGTCGTAGGTCAGCATCGTCGCGCTGGTGGTCTGGCCGGCGACCTGGCCCGACGCCATCGACTGGCCGCCCGGTGCGGCGACCGACTGTGCGGCCAGGTAGGCCGGCGCGGCGGGTCCGCCGGGAGGAGGCGACGCCGGCGCGAAGTCGGTCGAGTTCAACCCGGGCACCACCGCGGCGAAGTTGAACCTGTTCTTCGCCGCGAACTCGCCCACGCCGTAGGCCCGGCCGCGGGCCTCGATCGTGTTGCCGTCGCCCAGGCTGATCGCCACGTGCGCGCTGCTGGGCCGGCCGCCACCGGCGGTCGGCTCGCTGGAGAAGTGGAACAGCAGCGCTCCCTTGGTCTTCAGGGCGGTGTCGACGTCGACGAGCTGGCCCTGCTTCTTCATCTCCAGGTACTGGTACATGGCGCCGTCGGGGATCTCCACCCCGGCCTGGTGCGCCGCCCACTGGGTCAGCTCAGAGCAGTCGAAGGCGGTCGGGTTGGGGTCGTCCAGGTCGACCTCCTTGCCGAAGATGTAGGGGTCGCCGGCCTGGGAGAGGGCGGCATCGACGAACTTGTCCACGGTGGTGGACGAGCCGGTCGGTGCGGCCAGACCGGTGGGTGCGGCGAAACCGGTTGCCGCCATGGCTGCCGGCGCGGGTGGCAGCGGCACCCCGTCGCCGGCGTCGGCGGTCAGCGGATCCGAGCCGAGCTGGCTCTCCAGCAGGTCGCTCAGGCCGTCGTGGTCGGTGTCCAGGGACGACCCGCTGGTGCCCAGCGCCGCCTCGGCGGCGTCGGAGAGACCGTCGGCGTCGGCGTCCGCCGCGAGCGGCGAGGTGTGGCTGATGCCCACCTCGTAGCCGTCGGTCAATCCGTCGGCGTCGGTGTCGGCCAGGTGCGGATCGGTTCCGGCCTGGAGTTCGGCCGCGTCGGTCAGGCCGTCGCCGTCGCTGTCCAGCTGTGCCCCCGCCGGGGCGGCCGGCGCGACGGCCGACTGGGCCGCGAGCCCGGCC
The DNA here is from genome assembly GCA_039812305.1 of Actinomycetales bacterium. Taxonomy (GTDB): domain Bacteria; phylum Actinomycetota; class Actinomycetes; order Actinomycetales; family CAWJMD01; genus JBDIAG01. The sequence goes on from JBDIAG010000607.1 coordinate 3,252, forward strand.
GAGGCATCGCCCGGCCCGTCGGGCGCCGCC
>JBDIAG010000608.1:0-3279 GCA_039812305.1 Actinomycetales bacterium
GGAGACGGGGCCGGGCGGCGTGCCGTCGCCGAAGGGAGATCCACCGAGACTTTCGCGTCCGTGCGGTTCGAGCAGCCAGTCGAGATCGGGCCCCTTCGGGACGATCCGACGCGGGTTGATGCCGGTGTGCACCTGGTAGTAGTGCTCCTTGATCTGGACGAAGTCGGTGGTGTCACCGAATCCGGGCGTCTGATAGAGATCGCGCAGGTATCCGGAAAGGGCCGGCAACGCCCGCAGAGTCGAGCGGTTGCACTTGAAGTGACCGTGATAGACGGCATCGAAGCGGACCAGCGTCGTGAACAGGCGGATGTCCGCCTCGCTGATGTGCTCCCCGACCAGATAGCGACGGCCGGTCAGCCGCTCCTCCAGCCAGTCCAGCGTCGTCCACAGCCGGTCGTAGGCCGCCTCGTAGGACTGCTGATCACCGGCGAAGCCACACCGGTAGACCCCGTTGTTCACCTCGGTGTACACCCGCTGGCTCACCGTGTCGATCTCGTCGCGCAACTCGGCCGGATACAACTGCGGGGCGCCCTCGCGGTGGTACTTCGTCCATTCGAGTTCGAAGTCGATCGTGATCTGGGGGAAGTTGTTGGTCACGACCTCGCCGGTGGGAATGTCCACGATCGCCGGGACGGTGATTCCCAACGGATAGTCGGGCACGCGGGCGAAGTAGGCCTGCTGCAGCCGCTCGATCCCCAGCACGGGGTCGCGCCCGTCGGGGTCGAGATCGAAGTTCCACGAGCGGATGTCGTGGGTCGGCGCGGCCAGCCCCAGCGAGATGACCTTCTCCAGCCCGAGCAGACGACGGACGATGACCGTCCGATGCGCCCAGGGGCACGCCCTGGCGGCCACCAGCCGGTAGCGACCCGGCTCGACCGGCCAGCGCATCTCGCCCACGCGCGGACCGGTCGGGGCGCCGGCGGGTGCGTCGGCCACGATCCGGTCGGCGATGTAGCGGGTGTCCCGATTGAAGGCTCCGCGCTCCGGCGCATTCCGGGCGTCCGGGAAGGTCGTGCTCTGTGTGGTTTCCGCCACGGCCATCTACCTGCTCACAACTGTTGAACCGTCAACTTACCTGCCTGAATGCCAGGTTACCCGGGCGTCACCCTCACCAATCCGGACGGCACGGGATCTCTGGCCGAAAGTGAGTATCGGAACGTCGCCAATACTCCGGTACGCCCAGAAATCGGATCGGCCGGACGGGCCACGAGGACGGGCCACGACGACGGACGCGAACCGGGCGACTACCGCCGCGATCGGCGCGGTGATAGAAGGGTGCGATGGTCTCCCGCAGCGCCGGACTGCTGCCCTATCACCGCTCGCCCGACGGCGAGGTGTCGGTGTTCATCGCGCACATGGGTGGCCCGCTGTGGGCGCGCCGCGACGCCGGCGGCTGGTCGATCGTCAAGGGCGAGTACGACCCGGCCACCGAGACCCCCGAGCAGGTGGCCGCCCGGGAGTTCCGCGAGGAGATCGGCGTCGAGGCGCCTCCCCCGCCCTGGAGCGCACTGGGGGAGTTCCGGCAGAAGAGCGGGAAGATCGTCACCGCCTTCGCCGTCCGGATGCCCGTCCCCGACGATCTGGCCTTCGTCGCGAGCAACACCTTCGAGATGGAATGGCCCCGCGGATCCGGCCGGCTACGTGAGTTCCCGGAGATCGACCGGGCCGAATGGGTCGCCGTCGACACGGCGCGAGCGAAACTGGTCAGCGGCCAGGTGCCGATGCTGGACGTCGTACTCCGGCTGTCCGGCCGGTGATCCTCGGTCGGCGGCTCGCCGCGTTCTGGCACCGCAGGCCGAGATCCGGCTCCGGCGGGACAGAACCCGGACGCCGAGACCCGGGCCGGTGAGCCCGGGTCTCGAACACGCCGGAAGGTCGGCAGAACAGCGAGGTCAGCGTCCTTCGGCAAGCCGGCGCATCGCCAGCTGGACGAGCGTGATCAGCGCGTGCTTGGTCGCCTGCTTGGACCGCGCGTCGGTGTAGACCATCGGCACGTCCGGTGAGACGGCGAGAGCGTCCCGCACCGACTCCAGGTCGTGGTGGGCGATGCCGTCGAAGCAGTTGACCGCGACGATGAACGGGATCCGCCGGCCCTCGAAGTAGTCGACCGCCGGGAAGCACTGGTCGAGCCGGTCGGTGTCCACCAGGACGATGCCGCCGATCGCGCCGTGCACCAGGTCGTCCCACATGAAGAGGAAGCGATCCTGTCCCGGCGTACCGAACAGGTACAGCCACAGGTTGCCCGGCAGCTCGATGCGGCCGAAGTCCATCGCCACCGTGGTGGTGGTCTTGCGCGAGGTCTGCAGACCGGCGTCGTCGATGCCGACGGAGCGGTCGGTCATCGCCGCCTCGGTCGACAGCGGCTCGATGTCCGAGATGGACCCGATGAACGTGGTCTTGCCGACCGAGAACCCGCCGGCGACGACGATCTTGGTCACGGTCGGGGCCGGCTGGTGGCGCGTGGCCTCCACGGTGGTGGTGGACACCTCAGAGTGAGGCAATGCCATTGAGAACACTCTCCAGAACGCTGAGGGTGGCAGCTGTGTTGTCCTGGGAGGACCCAGGGGTGGACATGGACGGGGTAAGGCCGTGAATGCGAACGCTCTTCGTCTCCTGGAGGTCGCTGACCAGGATGCGCACGACCCCGACCGGGATCTTGATGTGCGCCGAGAGTTCCATCACCGACAGGTATTGCGTGGAAGTCAGGTCGAGGATCCGCCGGCGCTCCGGCGTGTCGCTGATCTTGCCTTCGATCAAGCCCTCGACCAGCGCCTCCAACGGCACTTCGGACGCATTGGCTGATCGCGTCCGGCCGCCGGTGATCGTGTATGGACGGACCGAGATCTCCTCGTCCTCGTCCTCCTCGATTGGGCCACCCAGGCCCTCGGCTATGGACATGGTGGGATCAGCCGTTCGCGCGGGTCTCGCCGTGGACGGGCAGCCGGGAACGCATCTCGGTGACGAGCTGCGGCGTCAGGGTCGCCTCGGTACGAGAGACCAGCATCGCCATCTCGTAGCCGACCAGACCCACGTCGCAGGACGCGTCGGCCACCACGGCCAGCACCGAACCGTCCGAGATGTTCATCAGGAACATGAACATCGCGTCCATCTCGATGATGGCCTGACGGACGTCGCCGGCGCCGAGCTGGCGGGCCGCTCCGCGGGTCAGGGACGACATGCCGGCCACGATGGCCGACAGCTGATCGCCCTGGGTCCGGTCCAGGTCCTCCGACATCGCCATCAGCAGGCCGTCCGCGGACACCACGAGGGTGTGGCGCA
>JBDIAG010000609.1:0-3271 GCA_039812305.1 Actinomycetales bacterium
CGCCCGCAGCGCCATGGGCGGCTCGTACCAGCAGGAGGTCGACCTGCTCAGCCTCTTCCAGGACGTGGCCGGCGACTACTGCGAGATGGTCACCGTCCCCGAACAGTTGCCCAACGTGCTGGACCGGGCTCTGCGGATCGCCACCGCCCGGCGCACCGTGACCGCGGTAGTCATCCCGTCCGATGTGCAGGAGCTCGACTACGAGCCGCCCACGCACGCCTTCAAGATGGTGCCGTCCAGCCTCGATCTGACCTGGCCCACCTCGGTACCCCCGGCCGCGGACCTGCAGCGGGCGGCCGACCTGCTCAACGCCGCGTCCAAGGTCGCGATCCTGATCGGTCAGGGTGCTCGCGGAGCGGCCGAGCAGGTGACCCAGGTCGCGGACACGCTGGGCGCCGGAGTGGCCAAGGCCCTGCTCGGCAAGGACGTCCTCTCCGACGAACTGAAATGGGTGACCGGATCGATCGGTCTGCTCGGCACCCGTCCGTCCTGGGAGTTGATGACTGATTGCGACGCTCTCCTGGTGGTGGGCTCGGACTTCCCCTACAGCCAGTTCCTGCCCGGCTACGAAGGCGCGAGCCCGGCCGTCCCGGCGGTGCAGATCGACATCGATCCGGCCATGATCGGTACCCGGTACCCGTTCGAGGTCAATCTGGTGGGTGACGCGGCCGCCACCCTGTCGGCGCTGCTGCCGCTGCTGACCCGGCGCAAGCACGGCCGCTGGCGCACGACGATCGAGGACAACGTCGAGCGGTGGTGGCAGGTGATGCAGACCAGGGCCGAGGTGGACGCCGATCCGATCAATCCGGAGAAGGTCTTCGCCGAGTTGTCACCGCGGCTGCCCGACGACGCGCTGATCACGGCGGACTCCGGCTCCGGGACGAACTGGTACGCCCGTCACATCCGGATGCGCGGCACGATGCGGGGCTCACTCTCCGGCTCTCTGGCGACGATGGGGTGTGCCGTCCCGTATGCGATCGGTGCCAAATACGCGCATCCGGATCGTCCGGTCTATGCCTTGGTCGGCGACGGCGCGATGCAGATGAACGGACTCAACGAACTGATCACCATCGCCAAGTACTGGCGGGAGTGGCACGATCCGCGACTGGTGCTGATGGTGCTGAAGAACAACGACCTCAACGAGGTCACCTGGGAGTTGCGGGCGATGGGTGGGTCGCCGCAGTTCCTGCCGTCCCAGGAGCTGCCGGATGTCGACTACGCCCGGTTCGCACGCAGTCTCGGCCTGATGGGTCTGAGCGTGACCGATCCGGAGGAGGTCGGTCGGGGGTGGGACGAGGCGATCGCCGCCGACCGGCCCTGCCTGATCGAGTTCCGCACCGATCCCGCGGTGCCGCCGATCCCGCCGCACTCGACCTGGGACCAGATCCTCGACACGGTCTCCTCCGTGCTCAAGGGCGACAGCGATCGCCGGAACATGGTGAAGAGAGGCCTGAAGAGCAAGCTCGCCGAGGCGCTTCCGAACCGGCGCGGCTCGTAGCGGTGTCGGCCGCGTCGGGGAAGCCGTTGGTGACGTCGAAGAGGAGCGCGACGATCACGGCGACGGCTCCAGCGCGGCTTCGGCATCTCAGGACTCCTTCGCCGCGATCGACTGCACGACGTTCGCCGCGCGCTCGAACGCATCCGCGGCACTCTCGAGCTGATCCACCACCTCCTTGATCTTGATCACCGTCATCGGCTCCTGGCGGCCGCGGAAAAGATCGGCGAGCAACCCGTGATACACGGCGTCCGCGCGGTTCTCGATCTCGTTGATCTCGATCCAGTACCGCTCCAGCCGACTCAGCGTCCGCAGATTCGGCATCGCCCGCGCGGTGACCGCGGCCGCCTCGCGCAGCAGGTCGGCCTGGGTCTGGACGGCCTCCGGCAGGGAGCCGATCTGATAGAGGACGGTGAGGTCGCCCGCCGCCTCCATGTCGTCGACGACGTCGTCGAGACGACCGGCCAGCAGCGCGACGTCCTCGCGATCGAACGGGGTGATGAAGCTGGTGTTGAGCGTGTGCATGATGTCGTGGGTGAGATCGTCGCCGCGATGCTCGAGCAGGGTCAGCTGGCGGGCCAGCGCCGGGCGTTCCTCGGGGGCGCTGAGCATGAGCGTGCCGAGGAGATCCGCCGCCTCGGCGATGTTCGCGGCGGAGGCGGTGAACAGGTCGTAGAACCGGTTGTTCTTCGAGGTCAGGCGCACTGCACTGAAACTTCCCTCCCGAGGCTGTCGGGCGTGCTCGCCGACCGGGATCGGGCCGGGCCTCGTGCGTCGCCAGATACCCGGCGGCAGGGGCGCGAAACACCGGGCGGACGATCCTTCCCGGATGGCCTGCCCGGCGCCGTCCGGGGTGCCAGAATCTGCCTCGTGGCGATCGTCCTCGCATTGGTGTGGGTGCTGCTGGCGGCTGTGCTGGAAGGCGCCGGCACCACCTCGCAGGCAATCGGCGCCGCCCGGGCACACGGCCGGAACGTCATGCTGCAGCCGGGCTATCTCCTGGGCTGGCTGTTCGACGCGGCCGGGTGGCTGCTCTCGGTGATCGCCATGCGGCATCTGCCGTTGATGGTCGTGCAGCCGATCCTGGCCATGTCCCTGGCGGTGACCGTCCTGCTCAACATCCGGGTGTTGTCGATCCGGCCGTCCGCGCGGGTGATGACGTCGATCGCCGCGGTCATCTGTGCGGTGACCGTGCTCGCGATCAGCGCGGTCGGCGGCCGCCCGGCAGCCCCGCCGTCCTGGCTGGTCTACGCGATCGTCGTGTGTCTGGGGATTCTGGTGCTGGTCACCGGATGGCTTTACACCATTCGGCGTCCGGTGCTGTCCGCGGTCGTCTCCGGTCTGGCGTACTCGCTGTCGGCGGTCAGCGCCCGCGGCGTACACGGGAAGGCCGAGTGGGAATCGATGCTCACCGAGCCGCTGGCCTGGATGGTGCTCGGGATGTCCGTGGTCGGCGCGGTCAGCTACGCCCGCGCGGTGGAGGTCGCCGGACCCAAAGGCGTGACCACCGTGACCGCGTGGCTCTGGGTCGTCGAGATCGTCGTCCCGTCCGTGATCGGAGTACTCGTACTCGGCGACCGCATCCGGCCGGGATGGGACATCCCCGCCGTGGCGGCCCTCGCCCTCGCCGTCGGCGCGACCACCCTGCTCTCGGCCACCGCCGGAGCGGGAACCTCCCGGCCGCTACGAGATGTGGATGCGGTATAGAGACTCCGGGTGGCCGGGTGGCCGGGTGGCCGGGTGGCCGGGTGGCCGGGTGGCCGGGTGGCCGGGTGG
>JBDIAG010000610.1:0-3255 GCA_039812305.1 Actinomycetales bacterium
GATGCCGCCGCACTCGGCTTCGACGTCACCCCCGACGAGGCCCACGAGATGTGTCTGCTCGGCCAGCGGATCAAGAAGTCCGTCAATGAACAACTCGACGTCGTGCACCCGGAGAATCCGAAGATCCGCGGCGTCTCGAGCGTCATCTTCGAGGGCCCCCTGGAACGCACGGATGCGGGTGTGACGAGCACGAACGGAGTCGTCATCCTGCACGGCCGTCTCGACCGTTCTCCGTGCGGAACCGGAACGACGAGCCGCCTCGCCGTCATGGCCGCCAAGGGGCTGATCGAACCCGGCGAGCCGTTCCGCAACGTCTCGATCACCGGCACCCATTTCGATGCCCGCATCGTCGACCGGAGAACAATCTCCGGCCACGACGCGATCGTCGCGAAGATTGCCGGGCAGGCCTGGATCACCCCCATCGGCCACTACTTCCTGGATCCCACCGACCCCTATCCGATGGGCCACCGAGTATCGGATGTCTGGTTCTGAAGCACTGATGTGAGGCGGGCCCCCCGGTAGCTGTCTGGGCGGCCCGCCTCTCGGGTCGACGGCCAGATCGCGCTCGGCCGTTCCCGGGTGGACTAGGCGACCAGTTGCCCGGCTGTCGCGGTCGGCTCCAACGCTTCTCGAACCAGGGTCGTGACGTCGGTCGTCGGCCGGACGTCGATCGCCGCCAGCACCTCGGCCGGGACGTCGTCCAGGTCGGGTTCGTTGCGCTGCGGGACGAAGACGGTGGTCAGTCCCGCCCGCTGGGCGGCCAGCAGCTTCTGCTTCACTCCGCCGATCGGTAGCACCCGGCCGTTGAGCGTGACCTCGCCGGTCATGCCGACATCGCCGCGCACGGGTCGTCCGGTCGCCATCGACGTCAACGCGGTCACCATGGTGACCCCGGCCGACGGGCCGTCCTTGGGGACCGCGCCGGCCGGCACGTGGACGTGGATCCGCCGCTCGAGCACCGACGGGTCGGTGATGCCGAGCTCGCCGGCGTGGGCCCGCACGAAGGAGAGCGCGATCTGTGCGGACTCCTTCATGACGTCGCCGAGCTGGCCGGTCAGGGTCAACCCGGGCTCGCCGTCCACGGCCGTCGCCTCGATGAACAGCACGTCTCCGCCGAGCCCGGTGACGGCCAGACCCGTTGCCACGCCCGGGACTTCTGTGCGCTCATGCGCCTCGGGCGTGAACCGCGGGCGGCCCAGATAGTCGCGCAGACTGGTTTGGCCGACCGTCAGCGTGCCGCCGTCGGCGGTCTCGAGGAGCTTGGTGGTGGCCTTGCGCAAGACCTTGGCGATCAGCCGCTCCAGTTGCCGCACACCGGGTTCGCGGGTGTAGTTCGCCGCGATCTCGCGCAGCGCGTCGTCGGTCAGGTCGACCTCGTCACTGGTCAACGCGGCGCGTTCCAGTTGCCGCGGCAGCAGGAAGTCCCGCGCGATGGCGATCTTGTCGTCCTCGGTGTAACCGTCGAGGGTGACGAGCTCCATCCGGTCCAGCAGCGGTTGCGGGATCTGCTCGACGACGTTGGCGGTCGCCAGGAAGAGCACGTCCGACAGGTCGAGATCGAGGTCGAGGTAGTGATCGCGGAAGGTGTGGTTCTGCGCCGGGTCGAGCACCTCGAGCAGAGCCGCGGCCGGATCGCCACGATAGTCGGAGCCGACCTTGTCGATCTCGTCCAGCAGGATCACCGGGTTCATCGATCCGGCCTCGCCGATCGCCCGGACGATGCGGCCGGGCAGAGCGCCGACGTAGGTGCGCCGGTGGCCGCGGATCTCCGCCTCGTCCCGCACGCCGCCGAGGGCGACCCGGACGAACCTGCGGCCAAGGGTCCGCGCCACGCTCTCGCCGAGCGAGGTCTTGCCCACTCCGGGCGGGCCGACCAGGGCGAGGACGGCGCCGGAACCGCGCCCGCCGACGACCTCCAGGCCGCGGCTGGCGCGACGTGACCGGACCGCCAGGTACTCCACGATCCGGTCCTTGACGTCGTCCAGCCCGTGGTGATCGGCGTCGAGAACCGCACGGGCAGCGGCGATGTCGCCGTTGTCCTCGGTGCGGGTGTGCCAGGGCAGCTCGAGGACGGTGTCCAGCCAGGTGCGGATCCAGCCCGATTCGGGGCTTGCGTCACTGGCCCGCTCGAGCTTGCCCACCTCGCGCAGTGCGGCCTTGCGCACGTCGTCCGGCAGGTCGGCCTGCTCGACCCGGGCGCGATAGTCGTCGGCGCCTTCAGGTTCGTCCTCACCGAGCTCCTTGCGGATCGCGGCGAGCTGTTGACGGAGCAGATACTCGCGCTGGGTCTTGTCGACGCCCGCCCGGACGTCGGCGGCGATCTTCTCGTTGACCTCCACCTCGGCGATGTGATCCTTGATCCAGCCGATCAGCAGGGTGAGGCGCTCCGCGGTGTCCGGCGTCTCCAGCAGCTGGCGCTTCTGCTGCTGGGTGAGGTAGCCCGCGTAGCCGGCCAGATCGGCGAGGGCGGACGGGTCGGTCACCCGGTTGACCCCCTCGATCACCTGCCAGGCATCGCGGTGCTGCAGGTAGCCGAGCAGCAGGGTGCGGTACTCCGCCGCGAGCGCGTCGACGTCGGGCGTGCCGGCCGGCTCGTCGAGTGTCTCCACCTCCATCCAGAGTGCTTTGCCGGGTCCGGTGACCCCCTGGAGCAGTCTGGCCCGGCGTTCGCCCCGCAAGACCGCGGCGCGCTCGCCGGAGGGCGTGCGGCCGCGCTGGACCACGGTCGCGACCGTGGCGACGGTCGGATAGCGATCCTCCAAACGCGGTGCGACGAGCAGCGTCTCGTCGTCGCTGGAGGCGGCGGCGTCCACCACGGACTGGGCGGCGTCATCGAGCGGAATGGGCACGACCATGCCCGGGAGAACAACGTGGTCGTCGAGAAGCAAGAGCGGGAGGCGCGTACGCGTCATGGAATCCTCCAAGTTGAGTGCGTCAGACTCAATGCACTTTGGGGGCCGGAACTTCCCGCGTTCTCCCGGGGCGAACACGCGTCGTTGCGGGGACGGCCCGCCGTCGCCTTCTCGTTTCGCATATTCCCGACCTGGGCACTGCTTTCGGGCGAATCTCAAGCACTCAGATGGCCCCTGGCCCACGCCCGGCATTCACGCGGAAGATTGCGGTTGCTGGAGACCCACGATCTTCCGCGCGAAGGCATGACCGAGATCGGCAGGGCGAGCACGGCAGTCTTCGCCGTTCGCTCCTCCCCCGGACGCAACTACCGCCGCGCGTCGGAGATCCGATCCTGACACCATG
>JBDIAG010000611.1:0-3246 GCA_039812305.1 Actinomycetales bacterium
ACACCCGTCCGGAATCGCTCGCCCAGTCGGCGGCGGTGATCGCGGTGCTGCAGGCCCTGGTGTCGTTCTATCTGGAGAATCCCGGACGGCTGCCCGAGCCGCCCGAGGACCCCGACCGGCTGGTGCACGCCACGGTGGCCTACGTCGGCGGTATGACCGACCGGTTCGCGTTCGACACCGCCGTCCAACTGCTCGGCTGGGATCGCGCCCGGTTGCCGCGTCCGCAGTAGCTCGTCGCGGCACTCGTCATCCCGGCGAAGGCCGGGATCTCACTCCCTCGGAGCGCCGGGGCTGAGTGCCCGGGCTGAGATCCCGGGGGCGAACCCGGGATGGCGACGTGGTGTCGGTGTCGCTGCGTACACTGCCGGGTGTGCCGGGCTTGATCAACGAGGAGGATCTGGCGACCGTCCGTGAGCGCAGCCGGATCGAGGATGTCGTCGGCTCCTACGTGACTTTGCGACCGGCGGGTGGGGGAGCGCTGGTCGGGCTGTGTCCGTTCCACGACGAGAAGACCCCGTCCTTCCGGGTGACACCGGCTCGCGGCTTCTACTACTGCTTCGGCTGCAACGTCGGCGGCGACGTGATCGGCTTCGTCCAGGCGATCAACAACTGCAGTTTCGTCGAGGCGGTCGAGTTCCTGGCCGACCGGGTCGGCGTCCAGCTGCGGTACACCGACGGGGGCGGCGGCGTCCGTGTCGAGCCGGGCCTGCGGTCGCGGATCCTGGAGGCGAACCGGCTGGCCGCGGAGTTCTTCGCCGATCAGCTGACCAGTCCGGAAGCCGTTGCCGGACGCCAGTTCCTGGCCGAACGCAGCTTCGACCGGGAGGCCGCCGAACACTTCGGCGTCGGCTTCGCGCCGATGGGTGGACGGGAACTCGCCAAGCACCTGCGGGCCCACAAATTCAGCGACGACGAACTGATCAAGGCGAGCCTGATCCGCGAGGGCGGCTGGGACTACTTCCAGGGTCGGCTGCTGTGGCCGATCAGGGACGCCGGCCGCTCCGTGCTGGGGTTCGGTGCCCGGCGGCTGTTCGACGACGACCGGATGCCGGCCAAGTACATCAACACTCGCGAGACCCCGGTCTACAAGAAGTCGCAGGTGCTCTACGGCCTCGACCTGGCGCGACAGAACATCGCGAAGAAGAACCAGGCGGTGATCGTCGAGGGCTACACCGATGTGATGGCGGCACACCTGGCCGGGGTCGATACGGCTGTGGCGTCGTGCGGCACCGCGTTCGGCGACGACCACGCCAGATTGCTGTCGCGGTTGATCGGCTCGACCGATGCGCTGGCGGGCGAGGTGGTCTTCACCTTCGACGGTGACGCTGCCGGGCAGGCCGCGGCGCTGAAGGTGTTCTCCGGCGACCAGCACTTCATCTCGCAGACCTATGTGGCGATCGAGCCGAGCGGACTCGACCCGTGCGACCTGCGCATCCAGCACGGCGACGCGGCGGTTCGTGAGCTGGTCGGACGGCGTGAGCCGCTGTATCGCTACGTGATGGCCAGCACCATCGCCGGGTTCGACCTGGACCGGGTGGACGGGCGGCTCGGTGCGCTGCGGGCCGCGGCACCGCTGGTCAGCAGCGTGCGGGACGCGTCCTTGGTGAACGGTTACGTCCACGAGCTCGCCAAGATGCTCGGTGCCGAGGTGGATGAGGTCCGCCGGGAGGTGTCGCGGGCCGGACGCCGCAAGCTGCCGGCGAACCACGACCGGCAGCATCACGACCGGCTCCCGCAGCCCCCGGCCGGGCCGCCGTCCGAGGAGCCGACCCTGGTGGGGTTGCCGATGCCGAATCCGCGCGATCGGTCGCTCGAGGTGGAACGCGGCACGCTGCGTCTCACGGTGCGCGCGCCCGAGGTGTTCGTCACCGGCTGGAACGGGGTCGGCGCCGACGACTTCACCCATCCCACCTACCGGGCCATCTTCGCGGCCATCGCGGACGCCGGCACGCCCGGTGGTGACTGGCCGCAGCCGGTGGTCGCGGCCAATCCGGACCCGGCGGTGGCTTCGGTTGTCGCCGCCTTGACCACCGAGCCGCTGCTGCGTCCGGCCAGCCCGGCGTACGCGTCCGAATATGTGGCGAAGTTGCGCCTGCTGACGGTCGCCCGGGCGATCGCGAACCTGAAGTCGAAGCTGCAGCGCACCAACCCGATCGATGACCAGCCCGGCTACAACCGGATGTTCGCCACCCTGCTCGATCTGGAGAAGCAGCGGCGGGAGTTGACCGAGGTCGCCGCCGGTCCCGCCGACTGAGCCTGACCATCGGTCGAGCGAATACCCTTGTCATCCGCACGATCGCTCTCGTCAGCCCGGCGAACGCCGGGATCTCCGCTACCAATAGACAGTCAGTGCCTGCGAGATCCCGGGACAAGCCCGGGATGACAGAGTGGGGCGAGACCCGCCTCGGCCACCCAGCTCAGGCACGTCGCCCTGCCTTGATTTCGACAAGCTCAATCAGCGGTGTTCGGAGCGATGCAGACCCCCGGACATGGAAAGCTCCCCCGCCTGGACTCGAACCAGGAACCCTCTGATTAACAGTCAGATGCTCTGCCAATTGAGCTACAGGGGACTGCGCTGCGCGCGAGAAGAAACGTTACCAGAACGCTCACGCGATGTCGTATTCGGCCCGCAACCGGGCCAGCTCGGCCTCCGCCTGGTCGAGCTGGGCGGTGTCGAAGCTGCCGCCGTGCCGGGTCACCGTCCACAGCAGCGGGGCGCGTTCGTCATCCAGCGGACGCCGGGCGACGATCATGGCCGCCCGGCCCCGGCTCAGCTCGAAGCGTTCCTGGACGACGATGCTGGCGCCGACCCGTTCGCGGAACAGGTCGGGCAGTGAGCCCGGGTCGCGGAGCAGCACCTCACCGTCACCGCCGTCGGTGAGCCGCCAGCGCAGCCGGCCGCTGTCGGAATCCCAGCCACCGGAGGCGATCTCGTGCCAGGGCACGAAACGCCAGTTGTCCGCCTCCCGGATCGCGAGCTGGCCGGCCAGTCCGACGACCGGGCCGTCCGCGCCGTACGCCCAGGCGAGCACCCGGACGCGGTGCCCGACCGCGACGGTGAGGCCGCGGAAGTCGGCGGTCGGCAGCCCAGCACGATCGAAGAGTCCCATCGGGCCATTATCCGGGGTCATGCGGCCTGCTCGGCCCGGATCCAGCCGCGCAGCCGGCGCAGCGCGCGGGTTTCGTGCCGGCGGAGCGTGCTGAGCGACATGCCCAGTCTGGCCGCGGCGGGTGCCTGCCGTAGCG
>JBDIAG010000612.1:0-3246 GCA_039812305.1 Actinomycetales bacterium
CACCGATCTCGGTGATCGCGCAGTCGGCCGGGGAGCCGCCGGTGGTCTCCAGGTCGACGACGACGAAGGTGACCTGCGACAGCGGAGTGCCCAGGTCGTCGAAGCTCTGCTGGACCTGCGCGACGGCCGGTGGCCGCCGGCGGACCGGCACCGGAGTACGAACTGACATGCCCTGGACGGTAGAGGCCACCTATGACAATGCCGTCCGGCCACGCCGGAGGAACCCTCGGTCACCTGCGGTCGGGGCCCATTGTCATACCTGCCGCCTACCGTCCTCGACGTGACCAACCGGCCGGCGCCCGCTGGCCGGCCGAGCGTCGCACGGAGAAAGGAGACGGCGATGATCGTCGACTGCAGGGCCTGCCTGTCCAGGGGGCCGCGCTGTTCGGACTGCGTGGTCAGCGTCATCCTCGGGCCGCCCTCGTCCACCCGGACGGGGCACGACCGGCGGGTCGAGCTGGACGACGTGGAGTTGCGAGCGCTGCGGGCGCTGGCCGCGGACGGCCTGGTTCCACCGTTGCGGTTGAGGTCGAAGCGGCCCCACGCCTCGCCCCGGGCCGGTCGGGCCGGTCGGTGCGAGCAACTCCTGACCGGGGCGCAGGCATGAACCTCCTCGCCCGCCTCCTCCGGTGGCGGGGCGGTCCGCCCCGTACCCTGGCGCGGTGCCATCCAACTCCGGTGGGGAACCGGCCACGAGCCTGCCGCGCTCGGTGGCGGGCTGGTCGCGGGTGGTGGCGATCCTGGTGGCCGTTCTCGTCGTGGTCGGCGCGGGGGTCCTCCTCGGCGACGCGCGAGGCTGGTTCCGGGCGGGTCCGGCCCGGATCGAGGGTGGAGCCGCGTCCACGACACAGCCCACGGATTCCGCCGGTTCCGCCCGCGACGGCGTCGACGAGGTGCTGCAGTCCCGCGCCACCGCGCTCGCCGAGCGCGATCGCCAGGCCTGGCTCGCCACCGTCGACCCCGATCTCCCGCAGGTGGTCGAGGCCCAGGCCAGGCTCTTCGACAACATGGGCCCGGTGCCGTTCGACCGGGTCGAATTCCGCTACGTCGAGGCGGGCGGGCAGTTGTCGGCGGCGCAGCAGGCCGCCTTGGGTCCCGAGGCGTGGGTCGCCAAGGTCGTCTTCGCCTATCGCCTGTCCGGCGTGGCGGACACCGAGATCCGCCGCGAGCAGTACCTCACCATGGCGCGGCGGCAGGGCAGCTGGTACGTCGCCGGCACCAACGACGGGCCGACCGAGGGCGTGCAGCGCGATCCGTGGGAGTTGGGGCCGGTCGTCGTCGAGCGGGGCGCACGGTCGTTCGTCATCGCCACCTCGCCGGACGCGCTCGCCGGCTGGGCCGCCAAGGTCGACGTCGCCGCCGCGAACGTGGACAAGGTGTGGGGCACCGCCTGGCCCCGCACGGTGGTCGTCGTCGTGCCGAGCACGCAGACCGAGATGGCCCAGCTGCTCGGGCGCACCGACGAGACCGGGCTCGCCCGGATCGCCGCGGTCACCACCGGGGAGATGCACCTGCCGGCGGGTCAGACCGCCGATCGGGTCATCGTCAACCCCGCCGGATTCGACCAGCTGGAAGCCCTCGGGCGGGACGTGGTGCTCACCCACGAGGTCACGCACGTCGCCACCCGCTCCTCGGGCCCCGGCAGCATCCCGATCTGGTACAGCGAGGGCTTCGCCGACTACGTCGCCTATACGACCGTCGGAGTCCCGACGCGTCAGGCGGTCGGCGAGTACCTGGCCGCTGTGCGCGAGGAGCGGATCGAGCCGGCGCTGCCCACCCAGGAGGACTTCGACGCCTCGGCCGCGACCGAGCTGACCATGGCGTACTCCTCGGCCTATCTGGCGGTGGAGTACATCGACCAGACGTACGGTCCGGAGGCGGTGACCCGTCTCTACCGGGTCCAGGCCGGCGCCGCCGGGGCCGACGGCAAGGCCAGCACGCCCATGCCGATGGCCCAGGCGATGCCCGCCCTGCTCGGGGTGGACGAGGCGGCCTTCACCGCCGCCTGGCGAGCCTGGGTGAAGCAGGTCGCGGCGGGGCAGCAGCCGGGAGCACCGGATGCGGGAGCAGGGCAATCGGACGGGGGCACCTCGTGGGTCGGACACTGATCGTCACCAACGACTTCCCGCCCCGCACCGGCGGTATCGAGGCTTTCGTGGTCGCGATGGCCCGACTGATGCCGGCGGCGGAGGTGGTGGTCCACACGGCACGTCAGAGGGGAGACCGGGCCTTCGATGCCACGCTGGACTTCGAGGTCGTCCGGGATCCGTCGCCGCTGATGGTGCCGACGCCGGCGATCACCCGGCGGGTGGCGCAGACCGCGCGAAGCCGTGGGTGCGATCGGGTGTGGTTCGGCGCCGCGGCCCCCCTCGGGCTGATGGCGCCCGCCCTGCGCGCCGCCGGAGTGCAGCGCACGGTGGCCACCACGCACGGTCATGAGGTGTGGTGGGCGACGCTGCCCGGCAGCCGCCGGCTGCTGCGCCAGATCGGCGACCGCAACGACGTGGTGACCTTTCTCGGCGAGTACTGCCGCGGCCGGATCGGGGCGGCGATGTCCCCGGCGGCCCGGGCCCGCATGCATCAGCTCACGCCGGGGGTGGACGCCGACGTCTTCCGGCCCGACGTCGACGGGGGAGCGGTCCGGGCCAGGTACGGCTTGGGCGAGGCCCCGGTCATCGTCTGCGTCTCCCGGATGGTGGCGCGCAAGGGCCAGGACGTGCTGGTCCGGGCCCTGCCGTCGGTGCGCCGCGCGGTTCCCGACGCCCGGTTGCTGCTGGTCGGGGACGGTCCGCATCGCCGTGCGGTCGAACGACTGGCGGCCCGGCATGACCTGCATGGCGCGGTGACGTTCGCGGGCCGGCAACCGTGGGCCGACACACCGGCGTTCTACGCGGCCGGGACGGTCTTCGCCATGCCGACCCGGACCCGCCTGGCCGGGCTGGAGCCGGAGGCCCTGGGCATCTGCTACCTGGAGGCGGCCGCGACCGGTCTGCCGGTGGTCGCCGGCGACTCCGGTGGCGCTCCGGACGCGGTGCTGGACGGTGAGAACGGCTTCGTGGTGGATGGCCGCGCGGTGGATCAGGTGGCCGACCGGCTGGTCACCCTGCTGACCGACCCCGACCTGGCCCACCGATTCGGGCGCCGCGGCCGGGAGTGGGTGGTCCGCGACTGGGGATGGCAGCGTCAGGCCGAGACTCTGCGGCGACTGCTCGGGGTGGCCGAACTCAGGTGAAGAGACCCTCGACC
>JBDIAG010000613.1:0-3229 GCA_039812305.1 Actinomycetales bacterium
AAGGCGCCGAAGACAGGCGGCGTGAGCGGGGCGAACTCCGGGCTGGCACCGCCGGCGACCGCCAAGGCGGCGACGAGAGCGTTGACCGCCACCGCGATGACGGCGGCCCCGGCCAGGAGGAGTGGGGTGCGCAGGGCACTGCGGCGTGGTGCCGCCAGTCTTCTCGACGCGACGACGGTGCGTGAATCGGCGGACATCGGTTTCTCCTCGCTCTTGCCGGGTTCGAGACCCAGTTACGGATCTCACTGGTTCCGTATTCATTACGATACCGTCGAGTTTCGGAAAGGGCAATGGCCGAGGGAGGACCGCAGGTGCCGTCGAGAAACATCGCCAACCACCCCTCGCCGGGGCGCCCTCGCAACGCCGAGCTGGACACCGCGATCCTCCAGGCGACGCAGGACCTCCTGATCGAGCGCGGCTTCGCCGGCATGACGGTCGAGGCTGTCGCTCGGGCGGCCGGCAGCGGGAAGGCCGCGGTGTATCGGCGCTGGCCCAGCAAGACCGAGCTCGTCATCGCGGCAGTGCGCGCGCTGCACGACCCGCCGATGGCGCCCGACACCGGCTCCCTGCGCGACGATCTCCTGGAGTGCGCGCTGCATTACACCCGCGGCGACGCCCGGGTGGCCCTCGTCATGGGCAGCCTGCTGGGCGGAGCGACCCAGGACGCCGCGCTCCGCCGGGCGGCGCGCGAGGCGATCGGCGACCCGCGGGCCGGGCTGTTCCGGACCGTGATCGAGAACTGGATCGCCCGCGGGGTCGTCTCCGCTTCGGCGCCGGTCGAGCTGCTGGTCGGCATCGTGCCGTCGATCGCCTTCGGCCAGGTGATGCTGCGACGAGAGCTGATCGATCGCCGGACGGCCGTCGATCTGGTCGACCGCGTTCTCCTGCCCGCGCTGCGGGACGCCCCCTGAGCCGGCGGTGTCGCCACTCGGGACGCTGACGGCACACGTCGGCGTGGGACCCGCAAGGAAGAAAACCTCGACGAGGGGTTGTCAAGAATGCAGATCGTCTGACAATCTTATCCGCCAACGGGCCGACGATGTGTCCCACCCTGGCGTGACCGCAGAGTGGGACGCCGGGCTGGCCCGGGTACAGCTTGTCCGAGACAAGGAGTCTTCGTTGCACACTGTCGTGATCGGTGGCGGGGTCATCGGATTGACCACCGCCTATCATCTGGCCCGCGAAGGTGAGTCCGTCACGGTCGTGGACGCGCGACACATCGGAGGAGTCGGCGCATCCGACGTCAACGCCGGCTGGGTGGTGCCTGCGGAGGCGGCGCCCGTTCCGGGACCGGGAATGATCCTGCAGTCGATGAAGTGGATGCTGCGACCCGACAGTCCCCTTTACATCCGGCCCTCTCTGCGGCCTTCCTTCGTTCGCTTCCTGCTGGGCATGTGGCGGCGCTGCAACTACAACGATCAGCGGCTCGGCTTCGAAGGACACCTTCGGTTGGCACAGGGCACCGTCGAGGCCTACGACGATTACCGGGCCGACGGCATCGAGTTCGAGCTCCACCAGGCCGGCCTCCTGATGGCCTTCACCGACCTGACCAACCTGGAGCACCACCGGGACAACCTCGATCTCGTCGATCAGTTCGATCTCGAACCCCAGGTGCTGATCGGCGACGCCGTGCGCGAACAAGAACCCAAACTGTCCGACGCGGTCAGGGGTGGCATCTATTACCCGTTTGAGCGACACCTCGATCCGAGCGCGCTCGTCCGTGCTCTTCACAAGCGGATCCAGGAGTTGGGTGCCCGGATCGAGGAGCAGGCGCCGATCGACCGGGTCGAGAGTGATGACCGTCGGGTACACAGCGTGAGCAGTGGGTCCCGCCGGTTCGAAGCTGACCGCTTCGTTCTCGCGGCCGGCGCTTGGACCGGACCGGTGTCGCGACTCTTCGGCCATCCCCTCCCGGTTCGCCCGGGCAAGGGATACAGCCTGGACGTGCCACCGTTCGGACTCCGTGGCCCGGTCAACCTCTCCGATGCCAAGGTGGCGATCACCCCGCTCGACGACCGGCTGCGACTCGCCGGGACGATGGAGTTCGGGGGCCTCGACGAGACCGTGAATCAGGTGCGGGTCGATGCCATCCTGCGTGCCCCACAGACCTACTTCGCCGATTGGGAGCCACCCCGGCAACCGCCGTTGGCGCGCGCCGGATGCCGCCCCATGACGCCCGACGGCAAGCCGGTCATCGGACGACTCGGCGATCTCACGAACACCTACGTCTCCAGCGGCCACGGGATGCAGGGGATCACTCTCGCCCCCGGCTCCGCAGCAGCGCTGAGCGACCTGATCCTGCGCAACCGGACGTCGCCCGATCTCAACACATTCAGCCCCCAGCGATTCAGCCGGCGGCCCAAGCACAACGCCAACCACCTCGTTCCGTCCTGATCCGTTCGCCATCCGACCAAATCAGTCACAACGTTCATCCACCCGAAGGGGAGCGTCCCGCATGCCCGGCACTTTTCGATCCGAACCTGAGCCGACGAGCACGACCCTCGCGTTGGACGCCGTCGAGGTCCACGCCGAAGGCGAGCCCGGCCGGATCATCACGTCGGCGGCCGGCCTCGTCCAGGGCGACACGATGGCGGAGCGTCTCGCCTACTGTCGCGAGAACCTGGACTGGCTGCGGCTGCTGATGCTGCACGAACCACGCGGTTACCCGGGGCTGTGCGCGGTCGTGATCCTTCCCCCGGTCAACCCGGGCTCGCATTTCGGCATCGTCGTCCTGGAGCAGGGCGGCTTCACCCCGATGTCCGGCAGCAACACGATCTGCGCGGTGACCGCGGCGCTGGAGACCGGCATCGTGCCGATGCCCGTCGGCGTCGAGAGCACGGAGGTGGTGATCGACACCGCGGTCGGGACGGTGCGCGCCCTGGCGCATCTCGACGGCACGAAGGTTCGGGCGGTGACCGTCGTCAACGTGCCGGCGTTCGTGGTGGCCCTCGACCATCCGCTCGAGGTTCCCGAGATCGGGACGATCCCGGTGGACATCGTCTTCGGCGGCCAGTTCTTCGCCCAGACCGACGTCCGCAACTGCGGGCTGGAGCTCGATCCGGCCCGCGGGAAGGAACTTGCCCGGGCCGGCGCGCTGATCAAACTCGCCGCGCTGGAGCAGATCCAGGTCGCCCACCCGGACAATCCGGGCGTCGCCGGGGTCAACCTCATCATGCTGCACTCCGGCGATCGGGTTCCCGGAGTGCAGTCACGCAACACGGTCGTCCTC
>JBDIAG010000614.1:0-3224 GCA_039812305.1 Actinomycetales bacterium
GAGGTCGTCCGGCTGGAGAACACGCAGGCCGGCGACGGCGAACTCGCCGCCCCGCAGGCCCTGGAGGCCGCCGACCTGCCGACCACGATGCCGTCGGTGTTCCGGGCCCGCGAGGTGGTCACCGAGCACGGCACGTACGGCCACATCCGGATCTTCACGTTCAACGTCCAGGACCCGATCGCCTTCCGCGACGAGTTCGTCCGGCTGATCGGGCTGCTGCCGCAGAACGGCCTGATCGTCGACGTCCGCGGCAACGGCGGCGGCCACCTCTACGCCAGCGAGTTCACGCTGCAGACCCTGACGCCGCACCGGATCACTCCGGAACCGGTGCAGTTCATCGCGACCCCGCTCAACCTCGCCCTGTGCCGGCGGCACGCGGACGGCAGCGAGGGCATCGATCTCGGCGCGTGGTTCCCGTCCCTGGACCAGGCGATCGAGACCGGCGCGACCTTCTCGGCCGGCTTCCCGATCACTCCGCCGGAGGGCGCCAACGAGGTCGGCCAGACCTACCACGGTCCGGTGCTGCTGGTGACCGACGCCCGCTGCTACTCGGCCACCGACTTCTTCGCCGCCGGGTGGGCCGATCACCAGATCGGGCCGATCCTCGGCGTGGACGACCGCACCGGCGCTGGCGGGGCCAACGTGTGGACCCACCAGCTGCTCATGCAGCTGCTCGGCGACCGGGCCAGCGAGCCGGACTCGCCGTACGCCCAGCTGCCCAAGGGCGCCAACATGCGGGTGGCCATCCGGCGCGGCCTCCGGGTGGGCGCACTCTCCGGGACGCCGGTCGAGGATCTCGGCGTCACCCCGACCGACCGGCACGCGATGACCAGGGCGGACGTGCTCGGCGGCAACGTCGACCTGCTGAACCAGGCCGGCGAGATCCTGGCCGCGCTGCCGGTCCGTCGGCTGGCGGTGAGCGTGACGCCGGCCGGGGACGACCTCAGCATCCAGCTCTCCACCGCCGGCGTGGACCGGGTCGACGTCTACGTCGACGGACGTCCGGTCGCCTCGCCCGACGTCACCGGCCCGAGCGTGACCGTGACGGCCCCCGGGGCCGGGACCGGAGCCGTCGTGCTCGCCGAGGGCTTCGAGAGCGGCTCGCTGGTGGCGTCCCGCCGGGTCGTCGCCTGACCCGGGTCGGGCCTGTCTGAGCTCCCGGCGATCGGGTAGGCGACCTGCACGACACCCGATCACAGGAGGAATCCGATGACGAACCCGGCCGAGGAACCGATGTCGGAGGAGATCGCCCCCAAGCGGGTCGCCTTCCTGGTGGCGCCCGAGGGAACGGAACGGATCGAGCTGGTCGAGCCCTGGGAGGCCGTCGCGGAGGCCGGCCACAAGCCGGTCCTCGTCAGCACGGCCGACGGTCAGATCCAGACCTTCGACCATCTCGACCGGGCCGAGAAGCTCCCAGTGGACGCGGTCGCCGGCCAGACCAGCGCCGACGAGTACGACGCGCTCGTCCTGCCGGGTGGCGTCGCGAATCCCGACGCGCTCCGGCTGGACGAGGACGCAATCGCGCTGATCCGCTCGTTCTGCGAATCCGGGAAGCCGGTGGCGGCCATCTGTCACGCGCCCTGGACCCTGATCGAGGCCGATGTCGTGCGGGGCCGGCGGGTGACGTCCTGGCCCAGTCTGGCCACCGACCTGCGCAACGCCGGCGCCGAATGGGTCGACGAGCGCAAGGTCACCGACGGCAACCTCATCACCAGCCGCAAGCCGGACGACCTGCCGGCATTCACCGCAGCCCTGCTGGAGGCGCTGCAGCACGGCGTGGACTCAGCTCGCTCCGCCTGAGGCGAGCCTGATGTTCGCGAGTTGGTGCGATTGCGCCACGATGCGGCCCAGACCGTCGCGGATCGTGCAGGTCTCGTCGACCCGGCCGCCCTGGATGACGTTGGCTTTCATGATCACCTGGACCGGCCCGGGCGACGGGACGGCGCGGATGTAGGTGGACAGCTCCATCGTCGGCACCCAGCCGGTGAACTCGAGATCGAAGGTGGCCGGCGGGAAGACGTCGGCGGCGAGCAGCAGCGAGAGCGGATCGAAGGGCTGACCGCCGGGCAGGCCCAGCCAGCCGCGCAGTTCGCCGATTCCGCGGGGCTGGCCGTTGGCGAAGGACAGGGAATCCGGTTCGAGGTGTACCTCCACCTGGTACAGCAGCTCGACCGGGAACAGCTCGCGAGGCGGCAGGAAGCGAGGGCAGTCCGGAAAGGGCAGACCCGGTTCGGGGAGGTGGCCGGACGCCCACTGTGTCGCGCCGTCGACGGCGGGCAGGTCGCCGAGGCTGAACACCGACTCGGCCCGGATCGCGTCCTGCTGGCTCAGGCGGACGCGCACCTGGCTGGCCGTCCGGCCCTCCCGCAGCAGTTCGACGGCGAGGTCGACCCGGCCCGGTCGGGGCGCCCGCAGGAAATGGGTGCTGGCCGCGAGCACCTGCCCATGCGGCGAGCGGGCGACGGCGGCGCGGGCCATGACCGCCTGCAGGTAGCCACCGTTGGGATTGCCGGCAACTGTCCAGAGCGGGTCGAGGTCGGCGACGAAGCCCGTCGGACCGGAGGGTTCGACCGCGGTGACGTCGTCGAAGGTGCGAGGCGTCGAGTCAGGCATGCCGTCGTCCTCTCCCGCTGGGTCCGTCGGGACGACGCCGTGACGTGGTGGCCATGACGCCAGCATGCCATCGGTGCCGGCCTCGCCCGAGCGGGTCCGCTCCGGCCGGACTCACCGCGCCGCCCGACAGGCGCGGATCCTCGAGCCCACCAGACCGACGAGAGCGGCGCCGGCCACCGCCACCCCGACAGCGAGGACGGGATTGCCTACCGTGCTCGCGCCGAGGCTGCCGATGACCGTGTAGAGGGCCGCCCACAGCGCGCAGCCGAGGAGATCCCCCGCGACGAAGCGGCGGCGATCGGCACGGGCGAGGGCCAGGGCGATGATCATCGGGGCGCGGGCCCCCGGCGTCAGCCGGGCGAAGGTCATCGCGCCGGCCGGGTTGCGGCCGACGGCATCGAGGGTGCGCACGATCCGTCCCGGTGGCCTGCGGTCCAGCCAGCGTCGCAGCGGCCCGGCGAGCAGACGCACCTCGGTGAACAGGAGAAGGTCGCCCAGGCTGGAGGCGAGCCAGGCGATGAGGAAGACGGCGGCCGCGATGAGGATGCCGCCGCCGTGCCAGGCCAGCAGGCCCGCGACGATCTCGCCGGTGGGGACGAACGGCAGGGCCG
>JBDIAG010000615.1:0-3224 GCA_039812305.1 Actinomycetales bacterium
GCCGCGGTCACCGGCGACAGCGGCAGCGAGTTCCAGGCCGCGGCCGCGGCGGCGCGCACCGCCGGGGCGGCGGCGCTGGCCGGCCGCGCCTGGGCGGAGAGGCAGAGTTCGCCCTCGTGCTCGACCAGGCCCGGCTCGATCTGACGCAGTTGCGGACGGCGGCGGCGCAGTCCACGGCGCCGGCTGGCGGCACCTCGCGCCCGGCGCAGCGTGAGATCGAGGCCGAAGGAGATGGTCCGGGCCGCCTCGCAGACCTCGGCGAGCAGGGCGTCGGCGTCGTCCAGGCCCAGAGCGACCGCGACCGAATCCTGGTCCGCCAGCAACAGCCGCTCGGTCGCCTTGCCGGTGACCGCGTGCAGACCGTCGCGCACGTCGAGGAGCCGGTGGGCGGCCGCGGTCACCGCGGCCCCGTGCGGAACATCGGCCATCCATGTGGCGACCAGGGCCTGGAGCACCACGACGTCGCGCAGCCCGCCGCGGGCCTCCTTGAGGTCGCCCTCCACCTCGAACATGAGCTCACCGTGCAGCGCCTGACGCTCGGCCAGCGACGCGGCGATGTCGTCGAGCCGGTTGCGGGCTCCCCGGCGCCACAGTTCCCGCAGCGTCTCCCGGGTGCGCAGCACCAGGCCGGCGTCGCCGGCGATGGGACGCATGTCCAGCATGCCGATCGCGGCCGCCAGATCGTCGCCGGCCACCGCCCGGCACTGATCCACCGAACGCACGGCGTGATCGAGGCGGACACCGCTGTCCCACAGGGGGTACCAGACTCGTTCGGCGAATTCACCGAGATCCTGGCGGCGACCGTCGTGCAGCAGCACGAGGTCGAGATCGGAGGCCGGTCCGGCGTCGCGGCGGGCGTGCGACCCGACCGCCACCAGCGCCAGTCCCTCCTCCACCGGCTGCAGGCCGGCCCACAGGGCCGCCAGCTCACGGTCCACGAGCCCGGCCAGAGCCTCGCGGCGCGCGGGCCCGGCCGTCGGGTCGGCCAGCCCGGAGCGGACTGCCATCACGAGACGGTCGCGCCGCAGATCGAGATGACCTGCGGCGCGACCCACCCGTGGAGAGACGGTGCTCAGAGCGCGTCCAGGCCACGCTCGCCGGTACGGACGCGGGCCACGTCGTCCACCGGCAGCACCCACACCTTGCCGTCCCCGATCCGGCCGGTCTGAGCCGCCTTGACGATGACGTCGACGATGTCCGCCGCGTCCACGTCGTCGACGATGATCTCGAGGCGAACCTTGGGCACCAGGTCGACCGTGTACTCGGCGCCCCGGTAGACCTCGGTGTGGCCACGCTGCCGGCCGTAGCCGTTGGCCTCGCTGACCGTCATGCCCTGCACGCCGAACGCCTCCAGGGCGGACTTCACGTCGTCGAGCTTGTGCGGCTTGATCACCGCGGTGACCAGCTTCATGCCGAAACCTCCTTCTGTGCAGTAGCCGGCGCCGCGGAGAGAGTGCCCCGCTGGCCGAAGCCACTGGTGACGCTACCGATGTCGTAGCCCTGCTCGGCGTGCTCGGACGAGTCGACCCCGGAGATCTCCTCCTCCTCGGTCACGCGCAGACCGATCGTCTTGTGCAGGGCGATGCCGATGATGTACGTCAGGACGAACGAGACGACCAGGACGGCGAGCGCACCGACGACCTGACGCCAGAGCTGGTCGACCCCGCCGCCGTAGAACAGTCCGTCGACGCCGGCCGGGGCGGCCGCGGTGGCGAAGAAGCCGATGGCGATCGTGCCCCAGAGGCCGCCGACGAGGTGCACGCCGACGACGTCGAGCGAGTCGTCGTAGCCCAGCTTGTACTTCAGGCCGACGGCCAGGGCGCACAGGACGCCGGCCAGCACGCCGACGATGATCGCGCCGACCGGCGAGACGGCCGAGCAGGACGGGGTGATCGCGACCAGGCCGGCGACCACACCGGAGGCCGCGCCGAGCGAGGTGGCATGGCCGTCCCGGATCCGTTCGGTGGCCAGCCAGCCGAGAGCGGCGGCACCGGTGGCGACGAGCGTGTTGACCCAGACGACCGCGGCGGTGTGGTTGGCCGCCAGGGCCGAACCGGCGTTGAAGCCGAACCAGCCGAACCACAGCAGACCGGAGCCGATCATCACCAGCGGCAGGTTGTGCGGACGCATGACCTCCTTGCCGAATCCCTTGCGCTTGCCCAGGACGAGGGCCAGGGCCAGGGCCGCGATACCGGCGTTGATGTGCACCGCGGTACCACCGGCGAAGTCGATCGCGGCGAGCCGGTTGGCGATCCAGCCCCCGGTGTGGCCGTCGGCGTCGAAGTCGAAGACCCAGTGCGCGATCGGGAAGTAGACGATCGTGGCCCAGATGGCGGCGAAGATCATCCAGCCGGAGAACTTCATCCGGTCGGCGACGGCACCCGAGATGAGGGCGACGGTGATGATCGCGAAGACCGCCTGGAAGCCGACGAACGCCATCGTCGGCAGGCCGCCCGCCTCACTGGTGGTGTCGGCCAGCAGACCCTTGAGGGCGAAGAACTCGCCGGGGTTGCCGAGCAGGCCGGCCCCGACGTCGTTGCCGAACGCGAAGGAGTAGCCGTAGAGGACCCAGAGCACGCTGATCAGGGCCAGCGCGCCGAAGGACATCATCATCATGTTGAGGACGCTCTTGGAGCGGACCATGCCGCCGTAGAAGAGCGCCAGGCCGGGAGTCATCAACAGCACCAAGGCAGCGCTGGTGAGAACCCACGCGGTGTCTCCGGTGTTCACCACCATGGACCTCCTGCAGATAGTGGGTTCCGGCCGGGGTGCCGACCGGGGCGTCGATTGCGACTGGACTCCACGGTGATTGCCACGTGTTTCGCCTGATAGACAGGTTGTGTTTCGGCGGCGTAACACGAGGCGTCCCCGTGTGAACTGTGTGTGACGCCGTCCGGTATGACCTGAAGGTCGCCGACCCCGGGCCCTCGCCCGGAGTATTCCTGTTGCTACGCAACAACAATGCTCCATCTGGAGCGCGCCCGGCCCCGGGGCGGGTGCGCTAGCGCTCGTCGACGGGCAGTGACGGGTTGGGCGGTGGTGCCGCCGGATATCCCGAACGCTGCTGTGGGATGCGCAGCGAGCCGTCTCGCTTGACCTGGTACAGCCGCTGGTCGGCGACGACCAGGAGCTCCTGCAGGCTGATGCCGTCGGCGGGGGCCTGCGCGGTGCCGACGCTGGCGGTCACCCGGCAGCCGTGGCGGGCCGCGACCCGGCGGACGGCT
>JBDIAG010000616.1:0-3215 GCA_039812305.1 Actinomycetales bacterium
GATCGCGGAAGAGCGTGAACCTGGTCACGCCGACCCACATGCCGTCGTGACCCAGCGCCTCGGAGTAGTCGTCGACGACGCGCGTGGTCGCGGACTGGTAGGCCCAGCGGATGCCGTCCAGCACGCCGGCCCGGGCCAGGGAGTCGATCACGTCGTCGCGGTCGGTCATGCCCTTGACCTTACGCGCGAGCCAGTATTTCGCGTTGGAGAATGAACCGCGTGTCGTGCTGGGCTCGCGGATCCGAACCGTCCGCCATGGCCCTCCACCATGGCCGTCCACCGGGGCCGCTGGCTCGCGGCCGCCGGCCCGTGGTGGCGCGCCCGCGTGCGGTCGTCGACGTCCACCTCGACGGCGACCTCGCCCGGGGCGTCGGCGTCCGACTGGGAACGATTCCCAAAAGATAGTCACATTGCAATTCGTTTATGCGTGTGCTTAGATCTTCACGTGAGCACGGAGCCCGGCCTGGCGGAGGCGGCGCAGCTGTTCAAGGTTCTCGGCAGCGAGTCGAGACTGTGGCTGCTGCGACTGCTCGGTGAGGAACCCCGCACGGTGGGGGCCCTCGCCGAGGCGACTGAGATGTCGCAACCGTTGGTGTCGCAGCACCTGCGCACGCTGCGACAGTCCGGTCTGGTGACCGCGACACGCAGCGGCAAGGAAGTCACGTACCGGGTTGCCGACCTGCACGTGACCCACGTGATCGCCGACGCCCTTGCTCACGTACAGGAACCGGCCAAGAACGACGAGGCCACCGAGCCACCACGAAAGGACCGAACAGCATGAGCACCGCACACGAGCTGGCTGAGCACACCGTCGCCGACCACGAGCACGGCGAGGACTGCGGCCACGAGGCCGTTCAGCACGAGGACCACGTCGACTACATCCACGACGGCCACAAGCACGCCGCCCACGGCGACCACTACGACGAGCACTGAGCGCCTCGCGCACGCTGAGCACGTAGCAGCCGGCTGATGCCGGCTTCAGGGGACGCATCGCCTCGCGGTGCGTCCCCTGGTTCGTCTGGTTCGCGTCCGGCCTCCGCCGGGCGCCGTGGGGTCACATCCGAGTGAGGGTCCAATAGGTCGTGTCGCGCAGCTGCCGCAGATGCAGACCGACCTCCTCGGCCTCCGCGCGGACGCGCTCGGGGGCCGGATGGCGATACTCGTGTTCGGTGGTGTCCTCCACCAGGACCCGCTCGCCGTCCAGGGTGAGGTAGGTCATCCGCCAGCGCATCCGCTCGGTGTCCACCGGCCAGGCATCGGCGATGCCCCGGTACGTCAGGTCGCCGATCGTCGCGGCGGTGAACTCGAACGCCTCGACCCGTTCGGGCCGCTGCGGCGCCTGCAGGTCGAGCAGAGCCATGCCACCGGCCGGGAGTCGGGCACCCAGCTCCGCGAGGACGGCCGCCCGCTCCCCCGAGTCGAAATGGCCGATCACGCCGAGCAGAATGGCCGCCCCGAGCCGGCTCGGGAGCGGGGCGGAGAAGAAGTCCTCGGGACGGACCGTCACCCGGTCGAACCACTCCGGACGACCCGCGATCCGGCCCAGCAGCAGGGACCGCATCGCCCGGCTCGGCTCCAGCGCCAGCACCCGGGCCTGCGGAACCTGCTCGAGCACGGCCGCCACGTTGAGCCCGGACCCCGCTCCGACGTCGAGAACGGGCCCGACCTCCGGCCGCACGTGCGGCAGGATCTCGGCCAGAGCCGCCAGCTGCCCCGGGCGGGCGGACAGATTGAACAGGTCATAGGCGCCCGCCGTCGGGGCGTAGCCATCCTCCACGAAGCAACTCCTCACCGGCATCGGGGCCCGGCGGCCCAGCACCGGTCCGACCCCTCCGCTGTCGCCGGAGTCTAACGGTAACGGCTCTCATGATTATGAGAACGAGCCGGCGGATGTCCCGGCATCCAGACAACGGCCGAGCAGCCGGAAATCGCTGGATGCCCGGCTGGTACGTGGATGCCCGGCCATGAACGGGTCAGGACCGGCCTGGCGATGCCGGGGGTATTCGTAGTGCGCACGGTTTGCGTCAGAGGCTGCCGGGCGGGTTCTTGTCCGGGTCGGTCAATGTCGTCGTCCGGGGCGCGAAGTGTCGGAAGCGGTTGTGCAGTAGGACGAAGGCGGCGACGATCGCCATGATGGCGGCGCCGACGATGATCGGGAGTTGGGGCGATATCCCGTACAGGGCGGTTCCGGCGGTCGGGGCGATGACGAAGGTGAGGCCGGTGGTGGCGCCGGTCAGTCCGGCGAGGCCGCCCTGTTCCTCGCGTTCCACCAGCAGCGTCGGGCCGGCGGTGTAGCCGGGCATCGCGATCCCGAGGCCGAGGCCGATCAGCATGATCGAGGCGATCAGCAGCACCAGCCCGGCGTCCGGAATCAGGAGTACGAAGCCGATCAGGGCGATCGTGGAGCCGACCCGGAGCAGGGTCGGCGGCGTCCACCCGCTGCGCGGCACGATCACGCCCTGGGCGAGCAGCATGCCGAGCCCGGCGGCCAGCAGCGCGCCGCCGGTCACGACGCCGGTCGTCTCCGCGTCCAGCCCGAGGCGGTCCTGGACGATGAAGCCGGTGATGACCTGGATGAACCCGAGCGCGGTGAACATGCCGAAACCGGCCAGCAGGAACGGCCACACCCGGGAGTCGGTCGGCCGCACGTGGGCCGGCCGGTCGATCAGTTCGGTCGGGGTCTCGCGACGCAGCCGCAAGGAGAGCAGCAGCAGGCCGGCGCCGAGCAGCACGGGCACGACGACGAGGGGTGTCAGCAGTCCGAACACCGACAGCACCCCGCCGACCACCGAGCCGGCGATCATCGCCAGGCCCTGCACCGCGCCGACACCGGCCATCCCCTTGACCCGGGTCGTCTCGTCCGTCGTGACGTCGGCGATGTAGGCCTGCGCGGTCGGTGGCACGGCCGCGATGGCCGAGCCGAAGCCGACCCCGCGCAACAGCACGAACAGGGCGAACAGCGTTGTGCCGGTGAGGATGCCGCTCATCCCGAGCTGCGAGATCACGGCGAAGACCGCCATCGCCGTCGTCGCGATGGTGAACGCGGCGACCAGCACCGGCTTACGTCCCCAGGATTGCGATCGCCGTCCCCAGAACTGGCTGGTGACCACGACCATGACCGCCGCGGTGCTGATCGTCAGGCCGATCTGCCACTCGGCCAGCCCGACCTCGCGGGAGAGCGGCGCGATGATCGGGTTCAGGGTCATCTGCCCCAG
>JBDIAG010000617.1:0-3211 GCA_039812305.1 Actinomycetales bacterium
GTCGGCGCGCCCACCGAGATCGAGCCGGCGGGCGATCGCGGCCAGCTTCTTCGCCAGGTCGGCCGGCAGCGCGCCGGGCACGAGTTCGACCTCGGGTCCGGTGAGGGCGACGACGAGGGCGTCCGCGCGGCTGTTCGCGGCGTTCTTGCCGGAGAGTTTGATCGTCGGCGTGGTCGTGGTCTTGCTGGTGGACACGAAGGATTCCCCCTTGTGGGCCGAGTGTGCGTCCAAACCTACGTCAGCGGCCCCGATCAGAGGGCGGCGACCGGCTGCTCGGCCTCGGCGGCGTCCTCGCGGGTCTGCCGCAGCGAATCGAGAGCGGCGCCGATCAGCGACATCAGCCACACCGTCGGATCGACGCCCTGCTCCGGATAGCCGACGGCGAATCCGGCCGAGCATCGCAGCGGCGATCCGAACGCCCAGATCCCGTTGATCGCCTCGCTGGCCCGGTCGGCGTGCCGGCGAGCGTCCTCCGGGTCGCCGAGGGCGACGATGACGAAGTCGTCCCCGCCCAGACGCAGCAGAAGGTCCTCGACCCGGGTGGTGCGGTAGAGCACGCGTGCCACCTCGGCCAATACCTTGTCGCCGCCGGGGATGCCCTGGTGCTCGTTGATCTTCCAGAACTCGTCGATGTCGATCACGGTGACCGAGACGGCGGCGTCCAGGCGGGCGGCGCCACTGACGATCGCGGGCGCGCGCTGGACGAGCAGCCGCCGGTTGGGCAGACCGGTGATCGGATCGGTGGTCCCCAGGGCCTGGGTGTGTTCGATCAGCTCGTCCCCGTGCAGGCGCAGGAGGTAGAGACCGACCGAGGCGATCACGACTCCACCGCCCTGCATCAGCGCCCCGAAGATGGCGGCGGTCTGGTCGACGTCGCCGCCGCTGCGCATCACCACGTACATCAGGGGGAAGGTGACGATCATCTGCGTGACGAACATCCGCCGCGAGAGCAGCCAGGCGGCGACCAGGCCCATGATGGCCGCCTGCACCCCGTTGAGGTCGGCTTGCGGATCGCCCGCGACGAGCAGGGCGGACGCCCACATCACGTCGGCGGCGATGATCAGCACCGCCATCACCGAGGGCAGGGACGCCGGCCGCTTCAAGAGGTACCCGACCGTCGCGACGGAGAAGAGGCAGGCGCCGGCGAGGATGGCCATCTCCGGTGTGAGGCGCACCGAGCTCTGGATCCGGGGGAAGATGCTGGCGACGAGGCAGAGCCCGGCGACGATGATCACCGCGAGCACCCGGGAGAGAACCTCGGGGGAGAACCAGCGGTCGTCCTTCGTCATAGGCTGGTCCTGGACCTGGACGACCTGCGTGCCGGCCCGTGAGGTCACCACCTCGAGGGCGTCGCCCAGCACGTCCCCGCTCTGTCGCGCGGGCGTGACCCGGTCGCGCCCGGAGGCCTTGGCCGCGGCCAGCGACTCCTCGGCGACGGCGGTGAGGTTCCACATCCACTCGATCGGGTCCAGACCGCCGCTCGGCCGTGCGGTGGCCACCCCGATGGAGCAGGTGACGTCCACCGGCAGTTCGGCCCGCCGGATCGTCTGCCGCAGTCTCTCGGCGACGCGCACCGCCTCGAACTGGCTGCGCACCACGCCGGCCGCGAGCAGTTCGTCCCCGCCGAGCCGGATGAAGACGTCCTCCGGACGCAGGGTGGCCCGGGCTGCGGCGGTCACCGCCCGCAGCACCTCGTCCCCGACGAGGACGCCGTGCACCTGGTTGATCGCGTCCATCCGGTCGACGTCGATGATGAGGGCGTAGACCTCGCGGTCGTGCCGCAGCGCGCCGGCGGTGAGGGCGGCGGCCACCTGCTGCAGATGCAGGCGGTTCGGCACCCCGGTGAGGTCGTCCAGCAGGGAGCGGGCCTGCAGACCGTCGCGGATCCGCTCGACGTGGCGACGCATCAGGTACACCCCGCCGGTGAAGAGGGCGATGGTGAACATGTACCCGGCGGCCGTGGCGCCCATCGCGATCGCCTCCCGGGTCTCGAGCCGGACCCCGAACCACCGGATCAGGTAGACGAGGGTCGCACCGACGTCCAGCACGATCTGCAGGGCGAGGATGCGTGGGCTGTAGAAGGCGGCCGTGCAGGCACCGGTGAAGAGGAGCGCCACCGGGGCGATCACCAGGCCCTCGTCGTCCCAGGTGACGACCATCGCCGCGAAGATGACCGGGCCGAGGGTGAGCGCGCACATCATCGCGAGCTCGGCGTGGGCCGGGTAGAGCACCAGCCAGGAGCCGAGCGCGAGCAGGGTCACCAGCGTGATCAGGAAGAGGGGCAGCGACAGCGGTTCGCTCGGCAGTACCCCGGGAACCAGGGCGCAGGTCACCGTGCAGGCGGCGATCACCAGCAAACAGATGCCGACCAGTCGCCCGACCGGTACCGTATCGGTGACTCTGGTCCACATCCCCCAGATACGGTTGCCCGACCGTTCGGGGAGAAACGTCGCGACGGGCACTGCACCAGTCTGCCTGAGGTCCGCGGGGTGGTGTGGCCTTTCCTGCGGTTTGCGGCCGCCGCGTCACCGCATCGGCTGCGCGCGGAGGGGCGCCGGAGACCTCTGGGTAGGGTGTTACCCGTGAGCTTGGCGGTACGAGTCATCCCCTGTCTGGACGTCGACGCCGGCCGGGTGGTCAAGGGCGTGAACTTCGAGAACCTGCGCGACGCCGGCGATCCGGTCGAACTCGCGGCACGCTACGACGCGCAGGGCGCGGACGAGCTGACCTTTCTGGACGTGACCGCGTCCAGCGGCGGGCGGGAGACGATGCTGGACGTGGTGCGCCGCACCGCCGAGGAGGTCTTCATCCCGCTCACCGTGGGTGGCGGGGTGCGCGCCGTGACCGATGTGGACCGATTGCTGCGGGCCGGGGCGGATAAGGTCGGAGTCAACACCGCGGCGATCGCCCGCCCGGAACTGGTGGGTGAGATCGCCGACCGGTTCGGTTCCCAGGTGCTGGTGCTGTCGCTGGACGTGCGCCGGGTGCCGCCCGGCGAGCCGCCCACTCCGTCCGGCTTCGAGGTGACCACCCACGGTGGCCGGCGCGGAACCGGGATCGACGCGCTCGACTGGGCCGGCCGGGTGGCCGATCTGGGCGCCGGGGAGATCCTGCTCAACTCGATGGACGCGGACGGCACGAAGGCCGGGTTCGACACCGACCTGATCGCCCTGGTGCGGGCACGGGTGCCGATCCCGGTGATCGCCTCGGG
>JBDIAG010000618.1:0-3207 GCA_039812305.1 Actinomycetales bacterium
CCCGCACCGACCCGGATCGAGAAGGTCTTCAGCGCCTACGGGGACAACCTCGCCGCACAGGGCAGGACGCCCCGGCAGGCGATGTTCGCGCTCGATTTCCTCGGCGACACGGTCTTCGCCTCGCATTGGGGTGTGGAAGCCATGCGATCGGTGGACGAGAGAGGCAGGACCGGACTCGACGCCGTCCGCGAAGCCGTCGGGGACGGCGACGCTCCCTTTCGTCCGGAGGAGTCCTGGACCAGCCGGAAGGCCATGGACGCCAAGGTCGAGTTCATCCTCACCGGTCTGGAGCACAACTGGCCCGAGTTCTGATCGATGCCGTGACCACCGCATCTCCGCCACGAAAGGAATCTCCATGAGCGCCCGCGATCTGTTGAACGTCGCGATCTTCGCTGTCATCTATTTCGTGGTCGTCTATGCGATTAACATGCTCGGCCTCATCAGCCCGCTGGTGATGCTGTTCGCCCTCTTGCTGAGCATCGTGGCCGCCGGCATCCCGTTCATGCTCTTCCTCACGCGGGTGAGACACGCCGGCATGGTCACCCTGTTCGGGCTGCTGATCGGCATCGTCTACGGCCTGAGCGGACTCGGCTGGATCAGCGCCGTCGTCACCGTGCTCGTCTCCGTGATCGCGGAGGTCGTCCTCTGGGCCGGTCGCTACCGTTCCCGATGCGCCGCGATCTTGGCGTGCACGGTGTTCTCGCTCTGGTTCGTCGGCCCGATGATTCCGCTCCTGCTCAACCGTGAGGAGTACCTGAACTCTCCGGCGATGCAGACCAATGGAGCCGAGTACGTCGCGGCGTTCGACCAGATCGTGACCGTCCCCGTCCTGTGGGCCTACAACGTGGCCACGCTCGTCTGCGGCCTGCTCGCCGGGATTCTGGGAGCCGCCGTGCTCAAGAAGCACTTTGTCCGCGCCGGTCTCGCCTGACCTCGTGGCCCCGGCGGGGGCGTCGCGTGCATCGGGGCTCGATCCGCGCACGAAGATCGTTCTCGCCGTTCTCGCCGGCCTGGTCGTGATGAGCCCCGGAGGGCTGCGCTTCGTCCTGCCGGCTCTGCTCCTCGGAGTGGGTCTGGCCCTATGGGAGGGCGCCCGGCGACGAGCGGTCGGCCTGCTCGCCATCGCCGCGACGATGTGGGTGCTGGGCTGGCACCTGCCGCTGTGGTGGCCGAACCCGGTCACCCTGACCGTCTCGTTGACGTGCATGTATCTGATCCGGTTCGCCGCGATCATGGGCATCGCGATGCATCTTGTCGCCACGACGTCTCCGACCGCGCTCAGCGCGGGGCTGCGGGCCTGGCGGGTCCCGCGGCCGATCGCCGTGACGACGGCCGTCATGCTCCGCTTCTTCCCCGTGGTCGCCTCCGAGACCACCGCCGTCCTCGACGCCATGCGACTGCGCGGGCTTGCCGGCGTCGCCGGCTTCCTGCGTCATCCGGTGCTCAGCCTGGAGCGTTTCACCGTCCCGATGATCGCCTCCAGCTTGCGCGCCGGCGAAGACCTGTCCGCTTCGGCGATCCTTCGCGGGCTCGGCTCCCGCCGGCGCCCGACCGCGATGATCCCGCCCCGCCTCGGCCGGGCCGACCTGGTTCTCGTCCTCGTCGTCGCGGCCCTCGCCGTTGCCGCGATGCTGCTGCCGTCGCCGCTGACATGATCCGCATCGACCACGCGACCTGGACCTATCCGCACGCCGCCGACTCCAGCCTGCGGGACCTCGACCTACGGATCGCACCCGGTGAGTTCGTCGTGCTCTGCGGGGCGAGCGGATCGGGCAAGTCCACCGCGCTGCGGCTGATGAACGGGCTCGTGCCGCATTTCCACGAGGACGGGGTCCTGACCGGTTCCGTCACGGTGGACGGCGTGGTCACCACCGACGTCGAGCTCGACGAGCTCGGTCGGCGCACCGGTACCGTCCTCCAGCATCCGCGTCGCCAGTTCTTCGCGGACACTGTCGCCGAGGAAGTGGCCTTCGCGATGGAGAACTTCGGCGTGCCGCCCGAGCGGATCCGGGCGCGCGTCGCCGGCTCCATCGAGGCGCTGTCCGCCCACCTACCGACCGGGCAGCGTCTGCAGCATCTCTCCGGCGGCCAGCAGCAACAGGTGGCGATCGCCGCCGCGCGCGCCCACCGCCTCGCCGGCCTGCTGCTCGACGAGCCGAGCTCCAACCTCTCGGCCGATGCCGTGCGGCGGCTCGTGGAGATCCTGGCCGAGCTGAAGCATCGGGGCGTCACGATCGTCGTCGCCGAGCACCGTCTGCGCTACCTCCAAGAACTCCTCGATCGAGTCGTCGTCCTGCGCCAGGGCGCGATCGAGCGGGAGTGGACGGCAGCCCAGTTCCGTACCGTCCCGGACGAGGACCTCGCCACCGAAGGGCTCCGCGGCCACGTCCGCTCGAGCCAGCTGCCCGCGATACCGGCGGCCGGTCCAAGCGTCGCGAACCCGGTTGCCGCCGTGGAAGTTCCGCCCGCGACGCTGGAACTCAGCGGGGTGCGGTGCCAGCTCGGCGGGCGTCTCGTCCTGGACATCGAGCGGGTCGCGTTCGCCGCGGGTCGGGTAACGGCGATCCGCGGCGCGAACGGCGCCGGCAAGACCACGCTCGCCCGCATCGTCGCCGGCTTGCAGCGCAGTGCCGGCACGGTACGTCTCGATGGGCGGGCTCTGCGCCGTCGTTCCCGCCAGCGCAGAAGTGCCGTCGTGATGCAGGATGTGCAGCGTCAGCTGTTCACCGACAGCGTGCGGGCGGAGATCGAACTCGCGCGCACCGGCGTCGGCGCCACCCCCGACAGCGACACGGTGCTTGCGAGGCTCGACCTCGCGCACCTCGCCGACCGGCACCCACTGTCCCTGTCCGGCGGCCAGCAGCAACGTCTCGTGATCGCCGCCGTCCGGGTCGCGCGCCGGCGCGTGGTGATCTTCGACGAGCCCAGCTCCGGCGTGGATCGCCGCCACCTGCGGTCCATCTCCGACCAGATCCGCCAGGTCGCCGCGGACGACGCCGTCGTCCTGCTGATCAGCCATGACGAGGACCTGCTCGCCCTCGCCGCGGATGCCCAGCTCGATCTCATCCCGCTCTCTCGTTCCCCTGGCGGACCGTCCGTGGCGCCCGCGCAGGCAGGCGCATGATGCTGCGGATGAACCTGCAGAAGGGGTCGTGATCGCGCCACCAGCCGCAGGTTCATCAGCCGTATCAATCGGCCGTATCAACG
>JBDIAG010000619.1:0-3200 GCA_039812305.1 Actinomycetales bacterium
CACCCGGGTGAGGATCCCGTTGTTGCCGAGGAACATCAGCCAGGCCTGGGTCACGATCACCTCGGGCACCAGCAGCGCGGTGATGGGAAGGACGGCGATCGCCGCCTTCGCCCAGAACCGGTAGCGCGACGTGAAATAGGCGAGGTACACGCCGATGGCGGTGGCGAGGACGGTGACGATCGCCGACAGCAGGAGCGTGTTGCCCACGGCGGTCAAGTACTGCGAGTCGGTGAAGAACTGTGCCCAGCCGGCGAACGGGCCGGCCTCGCTGCTGGTGAACGAGCTGAAGAGCACGTGGACGATCGGCCACGCGATGAAGAACAGGGCGAGGGCGAGAGTGACGATCGTGAGCAGCAGCCACGGCGAGAACTCGCGGTGTCTGCCTTCCCGCGCGCTCGGTTCGGTCTTCGGCGCCCGGCTGATCTCGGGTGCGGTCTGGGAGGTGGTCATGATGCCATCACCAGCGTCTCCCGCTCGGGAAAGAGCACCTGGACGGCGTCGCCGGCGGCGAACCCGGCGCCCGTCGCGGACTCGGAGGTCTCGATGACGGTGCCGTCGGACAGGCGGACGCTGTGCTGTTGCACCCGTCCCAGGTACTGCTGCCGGACCACCTCGCCCGGTACTGCGGTACCCGCCCATCCCGACGTGTCGGAGGCGGTACCGGCCGGGGTGAGGCGCAGATGCTCCGGCCGGGCGATGGCGAAGGCGTCGCCGGCGGTCAGCTGCGTACGACGGACGGCGCGCAGCGGGATCCGACCGAGGAGGTTCACCGTCACCTGCTCTCCCGGGGCGCCGGCGGCCTGCCCGGTCACCGTCACCGGCAGCACATTGGCAGCCCCGATGAAGTCGGCCGCGTAGCTGGACACGGGATTCCGGTAGATCTCGGTGGGAGTGCCGAGCTGCTCGATCCGGCCGGCCCGGAACAGTGCGATCCGGTCCGACATGGCCAGGGCTTCCTCCTGGTCGTGGGTGACGAACACCGTGGTGATCCCGAGTTCACGCTGCAGGTCGCTGATCGACTCGCGGATCTGAACCCGCAGCTTGGTGTCGAGGTTGGACAGGGGTTCGTCCATCAACAGCACGCTGGGACGGATGACCAGCGCTCGGGCCAGGGCCACTCGCTGCCGTTGGCCGCCGGACAATGCTCCGGGAAGCCGCTCGCCGAACCCCTCCATCCCGACCCGTTCCAAGGCCTCGGCGACCATTCCGGGGATCTTCGCTCGGTCGGTCTTCCTGGCCTTGAGCCCATAGGCGACGTTCGCGTTCACGGTCTTGTCGGGAAACAGGGCGTAGTCCTGGAAGACCATTCCGATGTTCCGGCGGTAGGTGGGGAGGTTCGTGACGTCTTTGTCGCCGAACGAGATACGCCCCGCCGCCGGCGTGATGAAGCCTGCGATCGTGCGCAACAGAGTGGTCTTTCCGCAGCCGGAAGGACCGAGCAGAGTGAAGAACTCGCCGTTGCGGATCTCGAGGTCGAGTGTCTGGATCACCGGGGTGTCGCCGTAGGTGACCGTGAGCTGGTCGACGTGGATGGAGGTCATGAGATGCCCTTCTCAGAGTCAGATGTGTCTCATCGCACGTCGTGAAGTTAGCAGCGCCTCTACAATCTTGTAAATACAAGTTTGGGAAGTTTTTCGCGATCGTGATAGTGGGCGGCGTGCCAGGCGGCGTACGCAACCCTTCGGAATCGTGATGTATCAGACGCTTTGGCGTTTATGCTCCGCGCTGCCGTGAGCGGGGGGTGTGCGCTCGGCGCGAGCCGATGGCTTCGGCCATCATGAAGTATGTATAACTACATCTCGCGGATGGGAGTGCTCAGGCGGTGGCGGCGAGGATCAGCAGCACCGCGTTGAGAGCGATGACGACGACCGAGCACGATGCTCCGGCGACGGTGGTGGCGCGGCGGTTGACGAACACGCCCATGAGGTCGCGCCGGGCGGTGAAGTGCACCAGAGGCACCAGCGCGAAGGGGATGCCGAAGGAGAGGACGACCTGGGAGAGCACCAGCGCCCGGGTGGGATCCACGCCCGCGGCGAGGATGAACAGGGCCGGGGCCAGGGTGATCAGACGGCGGACGGCGTCCGGGATGCGCCGGCGCAGGAATCCCTCCATCACCAGCTGACCCGAGAGGGTGCCGACGCTGGAGGCCGCCAGGCCGGAGGCGAGCAGGCCGATGGCGAACAGGAGCGCGGCTCCGGTGCCCAGCGACTCCGCGATCCCGGCGTGCGCGCCTTCGATGGTCTCGATCCCGCGCCCGGAGAGGGCCGCCGCGCCGACGATCAGCAGGAGCAGATTCATCAGCCCGGCGATCGACAGGGCGAGCAGCACGTCCAGTCGCTGGGCGTGCAGCGTGAGTCGCGGGTCCATTCCGTGCCGGGCCCTGGCGCTGGTGAGGCCGCCGTGCAGGTAGATCGCATGTGGCATGACGGTGGCCCCCAGCATTCCCACCGCGAGGAGCAGGCTGTCGGTGCCGTCGAGACGTGGGACGGTGCCGCGCAGCAGTTCCGGCAGGTCGATCCCGGCCAGCGCGGCGTCGACGGCGAAGCCCACCCCGATGACGGCGAGAAGTCCGGTCACCACGGTCTCGAACGGACGGTGGCCGCGGCGGCGCAGCCCGAGCATGACGAACGCGACCGCCCCGGTCACCAGGCCGCCGACCAGCAACGGCAGGCCGAAGAGCAGTTGCAGGGCGATGGCGCCGCCGACCACCTCGGCGAGATCGGTGGCGATCACGACCAGCTCGGCCTGCAGCCAGAGCCCTCGTGCCACGCGCTTCGGATAGTGATCGCGACACAGTGCCGCCAGGCTCTTGCCGGTGGCGATGCCGGCCTTGGCCGACAGGTACTGGATCAGCATCGCGATGAGATTGCTGCCCACGATGACCCACACCAGCAGGTAGCCGTACTTGGATCCCGCGGTGATGTTCGTGGCGAAGTTGCCCGGGTCGACGTAGGCGACGGCGGTGACGAACGCCGGACCCAGGAGCGACACCAGATGCCGTCGGCTGCCGGGCGGACGGGCGACGTGGGTGCGGGTGATGGACATCGTCCTATTATTGACCATGATTCCCAACATCCCAGTGGCGACCGCCCGGCACCGGGCCGGCCTCAGTGTTGTCTGGCGTTGACCTCGTAGGAGGTGTTGATCGACTCGAAGAAGTTGACCAGCTCCAGCGTGTCGTTGGCCGTCGCCATCCACTA
>JBDIAG010000620.1:0-3196 GCA_039812305.1 Actinomycetales bacterium
CGATCTGCTTCTGGAGGCCGTGCGCCTTGCCCTGCTTGCGGACGACGAACGCGTCCAGCTGCTGCCCCCGACCGGCCGCGGCGTGCAGCATCGCGGCTGCCACGGGATCCGCGCCCATCGTCAGCCCGCCTACCGAGGCAGGGGCCAGGCCGGCTTCCTCCAGCAGATCCAGCATGACGACGCCGACCAGCGGTGCCGCCTCGTGATGCAGGGTGACCCGGCGCAGGTCGACGTAGTAATCGGCCTCCCGGCCGCTGGACAGGGTCACCTTGCCGTGCACGACCGCAAGATCGCGGATCAGCGTGCAGAGGCGCTCGCGGGCATCGCTCATGCGTCCAACCCTATGGGCGTGAGTGCGTCCGCCGGAACAGTCTGCGGACGGGCCTGGGAAGCGGGCGACGGCACCCTCCTTCCGCCCTCATTCCGGCCGCTGGCCGAAGCGCCACCGCCGGAACAGCCTGCGGACGGGCCTGGGAAGCGGGCGACGGCACCCGCCTTCCGCTCTCATCCCGGCCGCTGGCCGAAGCGCCACCGCCGGAACAGCCTGCGGACGGCCTGGGAAGCGGGGCGACGGGCAACCCCCTCCGCCCTCATTCCGGCCGCTGGCCGAAGCGCCACCGCCGGACCCAGGCGTGCATGGCGATCGCCGCGGCCGCGCCCACGTTCATCGATCGGGTGGAGCCCTCCTGGTGAATCCGCAAGATCGCCGAACAGGCCTGTTGCGCCCGGTCGGACAGTCCGGTCCCTTCCTGGCCGAACCACAGCACCACGCGTTCCGGCAGCGAATACGTCTCCAGCGATACGGCGCCGGGCACGTTGTCGACGCCGATCAGCGGCAGGCCTTCGATGGCGCACCACCGGGCGAGTTCGTCGGCGTCCTCGTGGTGCCGCACCGTCAGGTACCGGTCGGTGACCATGGCGCCACGGCGGTTCCAGCGCCGCCGTCCCACCACGTGCACGCCACCGACGTTCATCGCGTTCGCCGTCCGGACGACCGAGCCGATGTTGAAGTCGTGGGCGAAGTTCTCGATCGCCACCTGCAGACCGGAGCGCCGGGCGTCCAGATCGGCGACGATCGCTTCGAGTCGCCAGTAGCGGTAGCCGTCCACGACATTGCGTCGGTCGCCCTCGCGCAGCAAGTGCGGGTCGTACCGGGTGCCGACCAGCTCGGCGGGAGGCCACTCGCCCGGCCAGGGGCCGACGCCCACCGGCGCCACATCGTCGGTCACAAGGGGAGGGTGCCACAGCCGCTCGAGTGCGCTTCGCCGCGGAATCTGTGCCTGGAACCGTGGACAGTCGTGAGGAAACCGTGAACAGCGGGTGCTATCGGTCTCACGTGCCCGGTTTGCGAGTGTAGGGGATGCGATCGATCCGTACCCTGGCAGGGTGCCCCTCCCCTTCCTCGCCAACGTGCTGGCTCCGACGGTCGCCCTGCTCGGGATTTCCTGGATGGACCCCGAGTACCTGATCGACACCTTCGGGCCGTGGGCCCTGCCCGGTGTGGCGGTGGTGGTGTTCATCGAGACCGGTTTGCTCTTTCCGATCCTGCCGGGTGACTCGCTGCTGTTCACCGCCGGGCTGATGACGACGACCGGCAAGATCGGCGCCCCGCTGTGGGTCGTCTGCCTGGTGCTCTTCCTCGCGGCCTTCCTCGGCGACCAGACCGGGTACGGCATCGGCCGGATCTCCGGTCCCAAGATCTTCAGCCGGCCGGACTCGCGGATCTTCAAGCAGTCGCACATCGACCAGACCAATGCGTTCTTCGAGAAGTACGGTGGCCGCGCCCTGGTGCTCGGCCGGTTCGTGCCGATCGTGCGCACGTACATCCCGGTGGCCGCCGGGATCGGCAAGATGCCGTACCGCCACTTCATCACCTACAACGTCATCGGCGCGTTGCTGTGGGCGGTCGGCGTGACGGTGCTGGGTGCCGCTCTGGGCACGGTGGACTTCGTCCACGAGCACATCGAGGCCATCCTCATCCTGATCGTCCTGGTCAGCGTGATCCCGATGGTGATCGAGGTCGCGCGGGCGCGCTTGGCCAAGCCGAAGGTGGACGCCGGTGACGTGCCGGACCGCCCGGCGGTCACCGACCGGTTGAGCCGGCCCGACGAGTCCTGACCCGGGATCCACGTAGCGCCGGCGCCACCGGAGTGCGGCAGAGTACGGCCATGAGACTGCTTGTGGTCGGCGCCGACGCCGCCGGGATGTCCGCGGCCCACCAGGCGTTGCGCACCGCCCGCCGACATGGCCGACAGACCGAGGTCGTCGCCTGCGAGATGGGCGAGCACACGTCCTACAGCCAGTGCGGAGTGCCCTACTGGGTCGCCGGGGACGTCGACTCGGGCGACGCGCTGGTGGCGCGTCAGGCGGCCGATCACATC
The DNA here is from genome assembly GCA_039812305.1 of Actinomycetales bacterium. Taxonomy (GTDB): domain Bacteria; phylum Actinomycetota; class Actinomycetes; order Actinomycetales; family CAWJMD01; genus JBDIAG01. Next base: position 2,382 of record JBDIAG010000620.1, read on the forward strand.
CGCGCCGGCATCGATCTGCGGATGCGGCACGAGGTGATGTCGCTCGATCTGGACGCCCGTACGGCGCAGGTACGCGACCACGAGGGCGATCGGACGGTCGAGATCGGCTTCGACGAGGTGCTGCTGGCCACGGGCGCCGCGCCGGTGGTGCCGGACTGGGCGAAGCCGGACGGTCGTCTTCTGCCCGGCATCCATCCGATGCAGAACCTCGTGGACGGAGACTGGTGGCGAGCCGTGGTCGAGCGCCAGCCCGCCCACGCTCTGGTCGTCGGCGGGGGCTACATCGGCGTGGAGGCGGCCGAGGCCCTGGCCCGTCGCGGAGTGACCACCACCTTGCTGACCAGGCGTCGCCCGATGGCCGCCTCCCTCGTCCCCGCACAGCAGGAAAAGGTGCGAGCCGGGCTGGAGGCGATCGGCGTCGAGGTGGTCGGCGGCGCCGAGGTCTCCGGACTGCAGCCCGGCCGCGACGATCAAGGTCACACCCTCCTCTCCAAGGACGGCCGGACCTTCACCGGTGACGCGATCGTCCTGGCGATCGGGGTGGCGGCGCGGACGAAGCTGGCGCGGGAGGCCGGACTTGCCGTGGCCGACGACGAGGCCGCGCCGGATGCGCGGCGCGCTCTGGTCCCGGACGATCGGCAACGGATCGGCGACGGCGTCTGGGCGGCCGGCGACTGCTGCGCCGTCCAGGATCTGATCACGAGGCAGCCGAGCTACCTTCCGCTGGGCACGCACGCCAACAAGGCCGGACGGGTGGCCGGGACGAACATCGGTGGCGGATCGGCGCGGTTCCCGGGCGCGGTGGGCACCGCCAT
>JBDIAG010000621.1:0-3195 GCA_039812305.1 Actinomycetales bacterium
CCGCCGAGCAACAGCAGCTGCGAAACCGGTTCGGCCGCGAGTGAGCCTGCGGGACGGGTGAGCGCGCGACAACGTCGCTGGATGCCGTGACATCCGGCTGCGCGGGCGAACTCATCGGCGGGCTGCCCGTCTGAGCCGCGCTCGACACCGCCCACCGCCCCAAGCCAAGGACCATTGTCAGTGGTCGGTCATAGTGTGCGTGGCATGTCGGAGCAGCCGTCCCCACCAGAGCCAGAACCTGCCCCTGGGCAGGAGCACCAACCCCCAATAGAGTCGGAGGCGGACTCGACGTCGCCATCGGAGTCGGGGGCGTCGCAGCGTGCTGTGGCGCATGAGCACGACCGGTACTTTCGTTTCGCGCTGGAAGGTCCGACGGAGCAGGAAGCGTTGGTGAGCACACTGTTCCCCGGGCTGGCGCCGCTGTTGGACGCCGACGCCTTCCAGACCGAGCCGGGCACTTACATCGACGAAGAGCTGCAGGAACGCCAATCGGACGTCCTGCTACGCACCCGCCTGGCCAACCGCGACGCGCTGATCTACGTCCTGGTCGAGCACCAGCGCACCGTCGACCCGTTGATGGCCGTGCGCATGCTGCGCTACCAGTCCAGGATCTGGGACCGGTACCTGACCCGCAACCCGAAGGCCACCCGGATCCCGGTCATCCTGACCACCGTCATCTACCACGGCGACCGGCCCTGGACCGCGGCCACCGACCTACGCGACCTGTTCGCTCTCGACCCGGCCGCCGCCCGCAAGGTGGAGGAGTACCTACCCCGTGCCCCCTACCGCCTCGACGACCTGACCGAGATCGACCTCGACGCCCTGCGAGACCGGCCGCTGACCCCACGTCTACGGCTCACGCTGACTCTGCTAAAGGTCGCCCCCGGCAATCCCCGGATCGTGGACCTGCTCACTCATGACCTGAACGCAGACCTCGCCGCTGTCCGCAACCAGGACGGGGACGAGGGCCTCAAGCACGTCATCGCCGCGTTGACGTACATTATGAACGTCACCGATGTCGAGCCCGGTCAGCTTCTACCGGTCGCCAACCGACTCGGACAAGACACAGTGGAGGCATTCATGACAACCACACAACGACTCCGAGAAGAAGGCCGAGTCGAAGGCCGAGTCGAAACGCAGGTAGCCACCCTGCTCCGCCTGCTGACGATCAGGTTCGGCCCCCTGCCCGATAACATCCAGGCCCGCGTGCGAACCGCCATCGGCGCCCAGCTCGACGCCTGGACCGATCGCGTCCTGACCGCCACCACCCTCGACGACGTCTTCGACTGAGGACTCGCGCATGGCCAGTGGCCGCTGGCAATCACCCATGGCCGATCTCACACGGCCGGTTGCCACCCGATGTGGACCAGACGCAGCACACCGAGCCGATCCGGCTGCCGGAGGGCGAGCAGGAGCGCGTCCAGCCACCGACCTGTCGGTACTGCGCCGGAAGCATCCGGCCCGGCGTGGTCTGGTTCGGCGAATCCCTGCCATCCGACGCCTGGAACACCGCGGTCGACCTGGTGCGCACCGCCGACCTGGTGCTCGTCGTCGGCACTTCCGGCCTGGTCTATCCGGCCGCGGACCTGCCCTCGATCGCCCGCGGCGAAGGGGTGACCGTGATCGAGATCAATCCGCAGACCACCGACGTCTCCCACCTGGCGCACCACACCTGGCGGGCGCCGGCGGCCGTGGCACTGCCGGCACTGCTCGGCGCCGTGCGCGCGTCCGGCTGACCCAGAACTCCCGCACCCCTTAACCCAGAAACTCCCGCACCCCGCGAATTCGGGTGGTCATGCGCGCCTGGGTGGCCCGGCAGTCGAGACGGACGTCGAGCGGGCCGAGGATGTCGGTGTCCACCCGTCGGCCGGCGGGCAGGACGGCGGGGTCGAGGCCGGCACGGCGGGCGAACAGCACGCCCAGTTCGTACCGGCTGACCGCGTCCGGACCGGCGACATGGTGGATCCCGGCCCGGTCACCGCCGGTCGCCACCAGTTCCAGCAGCGCGGCCGCCAGATCGGTGACGTGCACCGGACAGCGGATGTCGTCGGTGAAGAGCGCCCCGTCCACCTCACCCCGGGCGAGGCGGCGGACGAAACGCTCCTGCGGGCAGTCGTCCCCGAGGATCAGGGACGTGCGGACGATGGCCGCGCCCGGGTCGATCGCCGCGATAGCCGTCTCCGCGGCCGCCTTGGCGGCGCCGTACGGGCTGATCGGATCGGGCAGGTCCGTCTCGGTGTAGGTGACGGCGAAGCCGGAGAAGACCACGTCGGTGGAGACGTGCACCAGCTGCGCGCCGATCGACACGGCGGCCAGCGCGAGGTGGGCGGCACCGTCCGCGGTGGTCGACCAGTCGTGCTGCTGGTAGGCAGCGTTGACGATCGCGGACGGCCGCACCGCTCGGACCAGCCCCAACACCCGCTGCCGCTCGCGCAGGTCGAGAACGTGCCAGGACGCGCGCGAGTCGCCCGGCGGGCTGCCGCGGTGGGTCGCCGCCACCCCGTGCCCCGACGCCAGCGCCTGCCGGACGACCTCCCGCCCGAGATAGCCGCTGCCGCCCACGACCAAGACCGTCATGGCCGGTCACGGTACGGCACGCGGCACCTCCTGACGCACCACCGCCACCGCACCCGCCTCCAGCCGGAAGCCGACCTGGACGTCCTCGTCCCGGACGAGCTCCCTGCCGGTCAGGGCGACCTGGATGGCGGTGGACAGGTGGTTGATCACGAAGGTCCACTGCCGCCCGGCCCGCACGCAGACTCGCCGAGTCACCTCGACACCCCGCGGGACGGCGACCGGCGGCACCACACTGCCTGCCGCGCAGATCTTCTCGACGAACTCCGCGAGCGCCCAATGCTCCAGGCGGGTGCCCAGGTACCAGGCCGAGCCGGCGCCGACCAGACGCCGGGTGACCGCCGGCGACCCTTCCGCCGGTCCGTGGGCGTAGCGCGCCAGCACGTCCACGTCCGGCTCCACCCGACCGAGCTCGGACCACAGGGTGGCGGTGGTGCCGTCGTCCAGCACGACGCTCTCCCCGGCCGGCAGCGGGTAGAACTCCTCCACCCGCACGCCGAGCACCTCGCTGAACGCCCCCGGATAGAACCCCGGCCGGATGTGGTCGTCGGGATCGACGATGCCGCTGAAGTACGTCACCAGAACCTGCGCGCCCCGGCGGGCGACATCGGCGATCGCCGC
>JBDIAG010000622.1:0-3182 GCA_039812305.1 Actinomycetales bacterium
GGGCGGCCGCCTCGGGGCCGTCCCCATGCTCGCTGACGTGTACCTGCACGACCTCGACCGGCTCGGCCCCCAGGTGCCGGCGCCGCCGGGCGGCCTGCTCGGCCACCGCCGCGCCGCCGGCCTGCAGATCGTCGTCGACGATCACGACGCCGGCCCTCAGGTCGGGCTGGGCGGGATGCGCGCTGCGCACCTCGAAGCAGGCGGCCGCGGCCAGCGCCAGGGAATCCGGGCCGCCGCTGCAGGCCACGAGGACGAGATCCGCGGGACGACAGTGATCGCGCAGCGCCCGGCGCGCCGCCACCCTGACCGCCGCGACCGGGTTCGGAGGGCCGGGCATCGTGGCCTCAGCCGTGGACGCGACGCACCCAGGCGCGCGGGTCGAGGATCTCGGTGGGCAGCGGGAGGGTCTCCGGGGACGTCCACACGGCGTTGAATCCGTCCATGCCGACGTCCTTGACGACGCCCCGGACGAAGATCGCGCCGTCCCGGTACTGGCGCATCTTGGCGTCGAGCCCGAGGAGACGACGCAGGAGCTTGTCGGCCATACCGACACCCTGCCGGCGGCGGGTGAACCGGTCGCGGATCTCGGCGACGCTGGGGATCACCTGGGGTCCCACCTCGTCCATCACCACGTCGGCGTGGCCCTCGAGCAGGCTCATCACCGCGGTGATGCGGGCGAGATCCTCACGCTGCTGCGGGGTCTGCACCAGGTCGAGCACGGAGACGTCGCCTCCCCCGCGCAGGATCGCCGGCAGGCTGCGGGCCGCCTCGGTGACCCGCTCGATGAGCTCGCCCGGATGACCGAGCAGCGAGGTGACCAGGGTGCGGCTGCGCCCGAGCATGTGCTCGCGCAACCAGGGAGTCGCCGCGAACTGCACCCGGTGGGTCTCCTCGTGCAGGCAGACCCACAGTCTGAAGTCACCGGGGTCCACGCCGAGCTGGCGCTCCACTTGCACGATGTTGGGCGCGACCAGGAGCAACCGGCCCTGGCCGTTGTCCGGTGCGCCCCCGGCGATGTCGAACTGACCGAGAACCCGGCTGCCCAGGAAGGACAGCAGCGCACCGACCTCTCCCCCGGTGGTCTTGCGGCCCACCGCCATCACCGCGGGGTTGGTGGCCGGCCGGGACTTCAGCGCCTCGCTGACCGCCGGCGCCAGGATCGTGCGGAACGCGTCGGTGTTGGCCCGCGCCCAGGCGGGCCGGTCGACCACCAGCACGCCGTCACCGGGACGCGCCCGCAGCCCGGTGACCGACGCGACATGTCCGGTGGACTGCACCGCGTCCTCCCGCAACTCCGCGACCACCTCGCGGGCCTGAGCGGCGGTGATCTGCGGACCGGGCCGCATCAGACCGCGCGCCACCCGGACCGCCAGATCGAAATCGATCAGACTGTCGACCGCGCCGTAATCGACGTCAGGGTCAACCGGACGACCGGGGTCGGGGTCATCGCGGTGATCAGGGACGCGGTGATCGGCGGAGTGATTGGCGGCGTTGTGATTGACGGCGTTGGCGGCGGGGTGATCGGGGGCGTTGGCGGCGGGGTGATCGGGAGCGGCGTGATCGCGAGCAGCGTGATCGCGAGCGAGGTGATCGGGGGCGGCGTGATCGCGAACGGGGTGATCGGCGGCAGACTGATCGCGGGCGGGGTGGTCGACGGCCTGATCGGCCTCATCGGCGGGCGGCTCGGTCATCCGGCAACGGTAACCCGCCTCCGGCAACCGGCCCACGCCGCGTCGTGACGCCCGACTCCCGCGCCACCATGTGCGGCCGGCCTCCCGGCCACCACGCGTGACGGGGCGCCTTCTACGCCCCACGGGCGACGGGCCGCCCCGCGCCCACCAGGCGAGACCGCCCGCCTCCCACGCCACCACACGCGAGGGGCCAACCCTGGCCACCAGGCGTGACCGCCCGCCTCGCCACCACACGTGACAGGCCGCCCCGCCCTGAGGTGCCCGGCGATCTTCGGACAGCATGATCTGCTGTATTTCTATGCTGCCCGGTTGGTTTCGAGCCATGCTGATTCTACCTCGTTCGGGGTCTGATAGTCCAGTCCCGAATGAAGGCGACGAGCGTTATATCGCAACTCAATATACGCGGTCACATCCTTCCGCGCCCGATCGCGCGTAGGATACACGGTCCGATTACATCGCTCATTCTTCAACGTCCCGTTGAACGACTCAGCCCATGCATTGTCATAACACACTCCCGTCCTTCCCACGGAACGAAGAATCCCATGCCGCGCGGCGGCTCGCGCGAAACTCGCCGACAGATACTGCACCCGCGATCCGAGTGAAACACGGTAATATCGCGCACGACCGGGACTCGTGATGCGGCCATATCCACAGCCGCGATCACCAGGTCGGCGGTCATGGTGCGATCCATCGCGTAGCCGACGACTTTCTTGGAGAAGCAGTCCAGCACCGTCGCCAAGTACAACCACCCCTCCTGCGTGGCGATATAGGTTATATCGCCCACAAGTGTGCGGCCCGGAGCGTCGGCGGTGAAGTCCCGGCGGATCAGGTCCGGCGCCGCCTCGGCGTCGCCGGCGATCGTCGTCACCGGCCGGAACGGCGTCGGCTGGCACGGTTCCAAGCCCAGATCCCGCATGATCACCCGGACCGGGTCGTCATCGATGTCAACCCCGTCCCGGGCCAGCTGGGCGTGGACTCGCCGGTACCCGTAGGTGCCGTCCGAGTCCTTGAACACCTTCCGGATCAGCTCCCCCCCAACCGGCCCGGCGCCGGTCCCTGGCCGACGGTTCACGGGTCTTCCAGTCGTGATAGCCGGACCGGGCCACACCGAGTACCGCACACATCCGCGAAATCGCATGAGTGCCTTCTTCGCGCTTGATCAGCTCGTACACGCCCGTCACGGACGAGTCTTTTTCACGAAGAAGGCCGTAGCTTTTCCCAAGATCTCGACCTCCTCCTCCAACACCTTCACCCGCCGCCGCAACCGAGCCAATTCCTCCCGCTCGGTCTCGCTCACCCGCTCGTTAATTTCTGGATGCTCCTCACGGTACTTCGCCACCCACCGACCCACCGACTGCGTCGATACATTGTTCTCTTTCGCCACGTCCACAATCGGGCGCGAATGCTCCAACACTTCCAACGCCACGGACTCCTTGAACGCGTCCGAGAACTGCTGACGACCCATCACGAACTCCACTTCGGTTCACCCTC
>JBDIAG010000623.1:0-3179 GCA_039812305.1 Actinomycetales bacterium
CAGTTCGACGCCCCAGACGATCTCGTAGACGCGGCGGAGCTCGGCCATGGAGAACGGCGTCGCGCACAGGCGTACCGCGATATTGGTGAACTGGACGCGTTCGCCGAGATCAGCCGCCGCGTCCCGCACCAGCCGGGCCTGCTCGAAAGCCAACCGGGCGGAGGCGAGCTCCGGCACCGGAACCCAGCGCACTTCCACTCCGTTCACGGCCTCGGCATCGGCGTCCAGCACCGTCCACCAGCCGAGCGAGACGACCGGCCCCCGAGGATCCCGCCGAGCCGCGTCGTAGGCGCCCAGCTGCCGGAACACGCAGGCCGACGGTTGGAGACCGAAGATCTCCTCGACGAGCTTCCCCGGAATCGCGGTGACCTTGTCCGGACTTTCCACGGGCGCACCGAGCAGTTGGAGCCGCCCCTTCAACGGGGCTGCCGTGCGCCGGACGGCGGCGATGCAGAGTTGATCGTCCCGAACCGAGAGCGCAACCAGGTCGACCGAGATGGACACGGAACCGGTAGATGTCGTCGCCACTTCTCCACGCTATGAAGGATTGTCGCGCCTGTCATCTTGAAAATGGTATTTCATACACATACCGGCCACGGGTGACAAGAAAGCCCCGCCGACCGACGTCGACGGGGCCTGTCCACACTCGGCTCAGGACGACCGGGTGCTCCATCGCACCCGCCGCGGGTTAGCCACGGACGTCGTCTTCTCGGTCTCACGGCTGGACTGGTCACGAGTGTCATTGCTCATTCTGGCGGCTCCCCTGATGCGCGAGGGAGGACGTCACGCAACACGTTCACGATGCCCCCACCCCCGCGCCTCTTCGATCGACTGCGGTGTTCAATAACTCTAAGTGACCGCACATCGGGACACACGGGATCCCTGTACTCCATTCGCGTGATATTCCAACCACATTCCTGGCTCGTACACGGGATGAACGATCCCCTAGTCGACCAACGCGCATATTTCGGTCAGAAAGCGACCCAGTGGGGCGTCGATGCGCAGCTGGGCCTCGCCGTCGCCACGGGTCGGCCCCTGGTTCACGATCACGACCGGGCGGCCCTCCCGAGCAGCCTGCCGGACGAACCGGTAGGCGCTCATCACCGCGAGCGACGAACCGAGCACGAGTACGCCGGGCGCCGCCTCGATCCACCGGCGGCAGAGGGCGACCCGGTCGGCCGGCACGCTCTCCCCGAAGAACACGACGTCCGGCTTGAGGCGCGAACCACCGCACGCCAGACAGTCCACCGTGGTGAAGCTCCGGACGGCAGTCTCCACCACGTCCAGGTCCCCGTCCGGCTTGACCTCGCCCGCGTCGTCGCCGATGGCCAGATCTCGTTCGGACAGACCCGCGTTCGCGGCTCTCAGCCGTTCCTGCAGGGCGCTGCGGGCGGTCAGATCGCCGCAGTCCAGGCAGATCACGCGGGCGAGGGAGCCGTGCAACTCGACCAACGGCCGGCTACCGGCGCGCAGGTGCAGCTGGTCGACGTTCTGGGTGATGACGCCGGCGACGTGGCCTCCGGCCTGGAGTCGGGACAGCGCCCGGTGCCCGTCGTTGGGCAGGCTCTGCCCCATCACCGCCCAGCCGGCGAAGCTACGCGCCCAGTACCGCTGCCGCGAGGCGGCGGAGGAGATGAATTCCTGATAGCTCATCGGGGTGGCATTGCGCGCTCTCCCGGTCGGCCCTCGGTAGTCGGGAATGCCGGACTCCGTCGAGATCCCGGCACCGGTGATGGCCACCACTCCGGGCCGGCGCAGCAGCTCCAGCACCGCGGGCAGCCCGCGCATCGCGTCGACGGCCGGAGGCAGGTCATCGCGCAGGCGCAGCTGCGGCACCAGAGTGGCGGGCGGGCGCACGGTCACCAGGCAAGGCTACCCGGGGAGGATCAGGCGTCGTGATAGCAGCGGCCCGAGCCGGCCACGGCGAGCCCCCGCTTGTCCCCGGGCCCGAAGTAGAGGACGCCGCTGGCCTGCGGAGCCATCAGCGCGTTGTAGTCCTGGACGTGGTCCAGCCCGACGAGGTGGCCCAGTTCGTGCATCAGCACCATGCGCAGCCGGGTCCGGCCTTCGGCGCTCGACAGGGCCCGGGAGGTGAAGTCGGTGTCCACCACGACCTGGCCGGTGGCGACTCGGCGCGAGTTGGGTCCGTCGGTCTCGATCGTCTCCGGGATCGCGACGGCAACCACCTCCCCGCCCAGCGCTTCGATGTGTGCGGAGTCGCTGAACGAGACGAGCACGGGTGCGATCCGGTCGCCGTAGCGCTGCGACTGGACGAGCGGACGTTCCGGCGAGGGCATCTCCGTCGTCGATGCGTCCTCGACGAACTGCAGACCGGTCGCGGCGCTGACGAAGTCGAAGGCCTCGCGAACCTGCTGGTCCGCCCCGTCGGGCAGGCCGGCCCGGTTCAGCGTCCAGTGCATCGGGCGGCACGGATCGGGCACGACCGGAGTGCCGTCCGGATGGAGCGCGATGAACGCGTGCGGCCCGTCGACCAGAGGGTCGACCACGGGCAGTATCCGGCTCGTCCGGGCGTCGGCCGGTGCCGGCGGCAGTCCGGTGGCGCGCGAGTTCAGCGTCGCCGCGCCGGCGAGGGCGAGCACGAGCAGCAGGAGGGCGCAGCCGCCCCACAGTCCCTTGAGCACGTGGTTGTCGAGGGGCACTAGGACGATCTCACCGGCGTCATGGCGCCGGCCGCGTCAATGTGCGAGCACACCCAACAGGGCGAGGACGACGAACAGCACGCTGAGAGCGACGGCGTTGCTGGCCACCCATCCGGCGAACCGCTGCGACCGCTTGGCGGCCTTCGAGGAGCGGCGGGCGGCGCGGTTGCGGCTCGGCTCGTTGGCACGGGCCTCCTTGGTCCATTCCAGAACCTTGCTGACCGTCCAGAGCTGGGTGGCGGTCGGGCCGGTCAGCGCCGATCGCAGGGCTTCGGCCACCCGGGCCGCGGCCTCCGGGTTGAGCACCTGGGGCAACGAGCGAGCGAAGGCGGCTAGCACACCGGGCTGGACGCGGACGGCATCGCTGTCGCCGCGCTCGGCCGGCGGGCAGACCACGCTCTGGACGTGACGGCGGACGTCGGCGGGGACCAGGGCCACCACACCGCTGGCCATCGAGGAGAGCATCGACGTGCGCTTGGGCGCCGCCGACTCCACGACCAGCACGCCGCCGGGGCCCAC
>JBDIAG010000624.1:0-3177 GCA_039812305.1 Actinomycetales bacterium
CGATCGCTGGCCAGTCGGCACATAGCTGGTCAACGGGGAGACAGCCGGCCGGGCCGCAGCGCTCACCCACCCGGACCGCGGCCGCCGCATCGCGAGCTCCGACGCAAACCGAGCCGCCACATCGCCCCCAGTTCCGAAAACAACCCGAGCCGCCACATCGCATCAGACCCGAGCCCACAGATCACGCCAGCCTCGAGCCCATGCCGACACGAGCGCCAGAACCCAGCCCCGTAAAGAAGCAATCGGACCGAAGACGTCTCAGTCCTCGTCGATGAGGGCGGCCTTCATCCGGAGGACGCGGGCCAGGACTCCGTTGACGAAGCTGGGCGAGGAGTCCGTGGACAGGTCCTTGACCAGTTCGACGGCCTCGTCGATGGCGACCGCCGGAGGCACATCCGCCGACCAAAGCAGTTCGTACACACCCACTTTGAGCACCTGGCGATCGACGGCGGGCATCCGTTCCACCGACCAGCCGGAGGAGTAGGTCGCCAGGATCTCGGTGATCCGGTCGTTGCGGTCGGCCACTCCCTGCACCAGGGTGGTCGTGTACTCCGGGATCGGGGGGTGCGCCGCGGGCAGCCGCTCACGCAGAAGCGCGACCGGGTCGAGACTGCGCTGATCCGCCTCGAACAGCAGGTCCACGGCACGCTTGCGCGCCTTACTCCGGGCAGCCATGACTCAGAACTCGACCTTCTGTGAACTCGACCGACTCAGTTGACCCGGCCGAGATAGTCGCCCGTGCGAGTGTCGACCTTCACCTTGGTGCCGGTCTCCAGGAACAGCGGGACGGAGATCTGCGCGCCGGTCTCCAGGGTCGCCGGCTTGGTGCCACCGGTCGACCTGTCACCCTGCAGGCCGGGCTCGGTGAAGGTGATCTCCAGCACGACGGAAGCGGGCAGCTCGACGTAGAGCGGGTTGCCGTCGTGGAGCGCGACCACGGCGTCCTGGTTCTCCAGCATGTACTGGGCCGCGTCCCCGACCGTGTCCTTCGAGACGTTGATCTGGTCGTACGTCGAGGTGTCCATGAACACGAAGTCGTCGCCGTCGGAGTACAGGTACTGCATGTCCCGCTTGTCGACGTTCGCGGTCTCCACCTTCGTGCCGGCGTTGAACGTCCGATCGACGACCTTGCCGGAGAGGACCGCTTTGAGCTTGGTGCGCACGAAGGCGGGGCCCTTGCCGGGCTTCACGTGCTGGAACTCGACGACAGACCAAAGCTGGTTGTCGATGCTCAGCACCATGCCGTTCTTCAGGTCGTTCGTGGTAGCCATCAAGTCGCTTTCGTGGTGGGCACCGGATGGTCTCCGGCTTCGGAATCGCCCCAATGCTAGCTCAGCGAGAGACACCGCCAGTGCTATCGCAGCGCCAGGTAGGCATCCTCCAGCACGTCCAGGGCGGGGCCTTCCAGCCGGACGGGGTTGCCGATACCGTCCAGCACGACGAACCGGAGCTTGTCCCCGCGGGACTTCTTGTCCCGCCGCATGCCGGTCAGCAGGTCGGCGAAACTCGCGTTGGAATACTGCGTGGGCAGGCCCAGCGAACTCAACGTCGTCCGGTGCCGCTGAACCGCCGACTCGTCCAGATGTCCTGTGCGGCAGGCCAACTCGGCCGCGTAGACCAGGCCGACGCTGACCGCCTCGCCATGCCGCCAGGTGTAGCCCTCGACCAGTTCGATCGCGTGCGCGAGGGTGTGGCCGTAGTTGAGGATCTCCCGCAGCCAGGACTCCTTGAGGTCCTGGCTGACCACGTCGGCCTTGACCCGGATCGCCCGCTCGATCACGTCACGCTGCTGGGGGCTGCCGCAGGTCAGGACGGCCTGGGGATCTGCCTCGACGACATCCAGAATGACCGGATCGGCGATGAAACCGCACTTGACCACCTCGCCCAGACCGGCTCGCAGGTCGGCACCGGGCAGCGTGGTCAGGAAGTCGAGGTCGCAGAGCACCGCCGACGGCGGGTAGAAGCAGCCGACGAGGTTCTTGCCCTCGGGCGTGTTGATCCCGGTCTTGCCGCCCACCGCGGCGTCGACCATCCCCAGCAACGTGGTCGGCACCTGCACCAGCGGCACTCCCCGCAGCCAGGTGGCCGCGACGAAGCCGGCGAGATCGGTGACCGCTCCCCCGCCGAGTCCGACGACCACGTCGGTACGAGTCGCCTCGGCCCGGCCCAGTGCCGACCACAGTCCGGCAGCCACCTCGGCGCTCTTCGCCGCCTCGGCATCGGGCACCTCGAGCAGGCTGACCAGATAGCCGGCGTCGGCGAGCGTCGTGCGTGCCCGCCCGGCCGGTCCGGCGACGGCGGCGGTGTGGACGATGAAGACTTGTCGTGCGGGTCCGACGGCCTCCGCCAGGCGGCCCACGGCCCCTGGTCCGACCGTCACCTGGTATTCGCCGCCGACGTCGATGGTGCTCAACACGGCGTCGAGTCTCCCAGGCGTCGCCCGTGGACGGCCCCCCGGGTGGACGTGCCGGGGACCAGTCTCCGCGGACGAGTTCCGGAGAGGACGCACTGGCCGCCTCCCGCAAGCGGCGCCGGACGGGTACGCCGAAGCTCAACTCGCGCGGACATGCCCGAACCCGAGAGCGGCGAGCCTCCCCGGCCCCGCGGGATACTCGCGTTCGGCGGCTCATCCAAGGCCTGCCTCTTGATCCCTGGTCGATGGCGAGCGGCTTCCAGGGCGTGTCCGGCACGGCGGAGGAGGAGGTCGTAGCGGTGTTCTACGGCCGACGACGACAACGCCGCCGGTCGCGTCCTGGGCGGCGCGCAGCCGATCAGGGATTGAGAGCCAGGCCTTAGGGTGGGGCCGACCCGCCCGGCACGACTTCAGGAGCCCACGTGATCGTCCTCATCGGCTTCATGGGCGCGGGCAAGACGACGATCGGCCGGATGCTCGCCGAGCGGCTGGGGCTGCCGTTCATCGACAGCGATCTCGTCATCGAGCACGAACAACGCCGGACGATCAGCCAGATCTTCACCGACGACGGCGAGACCGGGTTCCGGGACATCGAGGAGCGCACCATCGCCGGCCTCCTCACCGGCTCGCCGTGCGTGCTCTCCCTCGGCGGCGGCGCCTGCATGCGCCAGGCCACCCAGGAGAACCTGCACGGTCACACGGTGGTCTACCTGCATGTCGAACTGGAGGAGGCGATGGCCCGGGTCGGGCGCGACTCCTATCGT
>JBDIAG010000625.1:0-3173 GCA_039812305.1 Actinomycetales bacterium
CCGGGTTCTGATCCGCCGCCGGTCGAGCTCGATCTTCGTCTCACCGGGGCCGCGGGATCCGATCCCGGCTCCGCCGGCGACCCGGCCACCCGCCTGCCGGGACATCGACTCACCCCAGCCGCGCAACCGCGGCAGCAGGTACTCCAGCTGTGCGAGCTCGACCTGGGCCTTGCCCTCCCGGCTCTTGGCATGCTGGGCGAAGATGTCGAGGATGAGTGCCGTCCGATCGACGACCTTGACCTTGACGATGTCTTCCAGACCACGACGCTGGGACGCGGCCAGTTCTCCGTCGCACACGACCGTGTCCGCGCCGACGGCGGCGACGAGGTCGGCGAGCTCGCGCGCCTTGCCGGAGCCGAGGAACGTGCCGGGGTCGGGTGTGGAGCGGCGCTGCAGGACGCCGTCGAGCACCTGGGATCCGGCCGTCTCGGCCAACGCCGCCAGTTCCCGGAGGGAGTTCTCGGCGTCGCTGACCGTGCCCGACGTCCACAGACCGGCCAGGACGATCTTCTCCAGCCGCAGCTGGCGATACTCGACCTCGGTGATGTCCGCCAGTTCGGTGGAGAGCCCGGCGACCCTGCGCAACGCCTGCCGATCCTCGAGGTCGTACTGCTCACCGTCCAGATCGTGGTGGGTGGTGTCGCCGTCGGCGACCGCCGTACCGTGCCGGGAGAGGATTCGCGCTACCGCCGCGTCAGCTGCCCCGACAGCGCCCCCGTCCGAGTTCGGCCACTCGTCGTGTTGGGCTGTCATTCTCCTCCGTTCACTGAACCGTGCTCTCAGGCTATCCCCCCGAGCGCCACCCGGCCTATCAGATTTCTCCCGATCGGCTCCTCCCGCTCGGCGCCGTGCTCCTCGACAAGACCCCCTCGACGAAGGCTCCTCGACGAACGCGCCTCGGCCCTGCGCCGCCGAGCCGCGATTCCGGGCTCGCGACAATCACCGGCAGCGCCCGTTCGTCGGCCACGCCGGGCCACTCGCGCGACACGGATGCCCCGGAACACCGTCCGTCCAGAAGCACTAGGGTGTGCCCGCGTGAGCGATCAGCCGACAGAGCAGGGCGCGAATGAGCACTACTTCTCCGCCACTCCTGCCGACCCCGGGGCGATCACGTCCATCACGGTGCGGCTGGCCGGGCGGGATCTGCAGGTGCGGACGGCACCGAAGGTCTTCAGCCAGGGACGACTCGATCTGGGCACCAGTGTGCTGCTGCGCAGCGCGCCCGAGCTGCCGGACGAGTCGCGGGCCCGTCACTTCCTGGACCTGGGCTGCGGCTGGGGACCGATCGCGCTGACGATGGCCCTGCGCCGGCCGCAGGCCCAGGTCTGGGCGGTCGACGTCAACGACCGGGCCCTCGACCTGGTCGCCGGTACCGCGGCCGACCTCGGTCTTGCCAATCTGCGCACGGCCCGGCCCGAGGCCGTTCCGGCGGACATCCGGTTCGACGCGATCTGGTCCAATCCACCGATTCGCGTGGGCAAGCAGGCGCTGCACGACCTGCTCCTGACCTGGCTGGGCCGACTGTGCGAGGACGGCACCGCCCACCTCGTGGTCCAACGCAATCTCGGCGCCGACTCACTCACCGCCTGGCTCGCCGGCCAGAGTGGGTTGACGGCGCGGAAGGTGGCCAGTGCCAAGGGATTCCGCGTGATCGAGGTCGAGAAGCACTAGCGCAGCCGGATGACGCCGTCGGCGACCAGTTCCGCCGGGCCGCTGAGCTCCACCTTCAGTCCCGGCCCCAGCCGTACCTCGACCTGCCCCCCGGGCACGTCGATCAGCCATCGGGCGGGGGCCTGCGGACCAGCCCACAGAGCTGCCGCCGCGGCGGCGGCACACGCCCCCGTCCCGCAGGAGCGGGTCTCCCCGACGCCACGCTCGTGCACCCGCATGCGCAGGCGGCCGATCGTTGCACCGTCGCGCGAGTCCGGTTCGAGAGCGGTCAGGATCTCCACGTTCGTGCCATGCGGCGGCTGCGGCTCGACCACCGGCGCCCGGGTCAGGTCCAGCTCCTCGAGACTCTCGTCCTCGGTCAGCATGACGACGGTGTGCGGGTTGCCCAGGTCGAGGCTGAGCGCGGGATGGGACACGTCCGATCCCTCCACGTGGACCTCCGCGTCGTGCCCACGCTCGAGCGCGGCACTCCCACCCGGGACGTCCCACTCCCCCATGTCGACCGCCCACCAGCCGTCCGGACGCCGCCGCACCCACTTGATGCCACCGCGGGTGGCCAACGGGACCCCGGCTTCGCCGGCCAGCCGCTCCTCGTCCAGGTATCCCTCGCGGAACAGGTACTCCGCGAAGACCCGGACCCCGTTGCCGCACATCTCGGCGATCGAGCCATCGGCGTTGCGGTAATCCATGAACCACTCCGCGTCGGGATGGCCGGCCAGGAGGTCGGCAGCCTCCGGCACGTGTTCGGAACGGACCACCCTGATCAGCCCGTCACCCCCGATGCCCGCGCGGCGCTCGCAGATTCTGGCGACGTCTGCCGCGTCGATCTCGCGCGCACCGCTGGGGTCGGCGACCAGGACGAAATCGTTCTCGGTTCCGTGACCCTTGGTGAACGGCAGGCTCAGCGACACCGGTTCAGGATAGGCCGTCCGGCTTCCGGACCGGTGCAGCGAACCAGATCCGGCACGGATGTCGCCGGAACCGGTGGGCCGGACGAGCTCACGACCGGGACTGGTGCTGCGCGACAACGGCCAGGGCCCGATCGAGCAGCGACGTCGCGGTCGTGGACGGGGCCGCCTCGCGGTCCTGGCCGAGGTCGAGCCAGTGGATCCGCTCGTCCCGGCGGAACCATTTGACCTGGCGTCGGGCGAAGGCCTTGGTGGCCGCGACGATCTGCTCGGTCGCGGCGGGCAGGTCGAGGGTGCCGTCGAGCACGTCCAGCAGTTGGCTGTAGCCGAGAGCCGTTCTCGCCGTGCGCCCCTCGCGCAGACCCGCACCGGCCAACGAGCCCACCTCGGCCAGCCATCCGGCCGCCAGCATGCGGTCGACCCGGGCGGCGATGAGAGCGTCGAGCTCGCTCGTCGCCCGGCGCAGACCGATCTGGACGGTCTCCCGGACATACTCCTGACGCGGCAGGGTCGCACTGAACGGACGCCCGGTCAGTTCGATGACCTCCAGGGCCCGCACCACCCGGCGCAGGTTGGACGGCAGGATCGCCGCTG
>JBDIAG010000626.1:0-3171 GCA_039812305.1 Actinomycetales bacterium
AGTGCCCGGCGCACGTTCCGGATCAGCGCACTGGGCTGGGGGACGGGCCTGCTGGTCGAGTCCCTCCTACGTGTTCCGCTGGTCGCCTGGCTACCCGTCGAATGGGCGGTCGGGCTCTCCACGGCGTGGATGGTCGCCGTCATGTTGGCCCTGGTGATCTGGAACGCCGGGTACGTCACTCGAGCCGTCCGCAAGAACCCCGCGCTTCGAATACTGCTCCCGCGATGGCGTGCGCAGTGATCGATCGAAGACCGGGAAGCTTCTGGAGGTGCGCGGAGTTCTGTGGGCATGACCAAGAAGATCGGCTTCCTCTCGTTCGGGCATTGGTCGTCGTCGCCGCACTCGCAAGCGCGCTCGGCGTCCGACGTTCTGTTGCAGTCGATCGACCTCGCGATCGCCGCGGAGGAGATCGGCGTGGACGGGGCGTACTTCCGCGTACACCACTACGCCCGCCAGCTCGGATCGCCCTTTCCATTGCTCGCGGCAATAGGCGCCAGAACCAGCCGGATCGAAATCGGTACCGGTGTCATCGACATGCGTTACGAGAACCCGCTCTACATGGCCGAGGACTCGGGTGCAGCTGACCTGATCTCGGGCGGACGGCTGCAGTTGGGCATCAGTCGCGGATCGCCCGAGCAGGTCGTCGACGGCTTTCGCTACTTCGGCTACGGCGCACCGCAGGGCAAGACGATGGCGGACGTCGCGCGCGCCAACACCGAGGTGTACCTGCAGGTGATCGATGGCGCGCGGTTCGCCGAGCCCAACCCCAGGCCGATGTTTCCGAATCCGCACCCCGGCCCGCTGGGGATCGAACCGCAGTCGCCTGGTCTGCGCGACCGCATCTGGTGGGGGTCCGGTTCGAACGCGACCAGCGAGTGGGCGGCGAAGCTGGGCATGAACCTGATGAGCTCCACGCTCAAGGATGACGAGAGCGGCAAGCCCTTCCACGTGCAGCAGGCCGAGCAGATCGAAGCCTTCCGCGCCGCCTGGAAGGAGGCGGGGCATACCCGCGAGCCTCGCGTATCGGTCAGCCGGTCGGTCTTCGCGCTGATCACCGACCTGGACCGCGCCTACTTCGGATCCGACCGGAACACCGAGGATACGATCGGCAACATCGACGGTGGACGCGCGATCTTCGGTCGCTCCTACGCGGCCGAGCCCGACGTCCTCGTCGACGAACTCGCCAAGGACGAGGCGATCGCCGCCGCTGACACGCTCTTGCTGACGGTTCCCAACCAGCTGGGCGTCGACTACAACGCCCACGTGCTGGATGCGATCCTCACCCACGTGGCGCCTGGGCTCGGGTGGACGTCGGACAGGCCGGAGACGGTCGAGGGTGATCCCGTCGGTGCCGGTGCTCTGAGCGAGTAGCGAGCATCCCGGCCCGGTCGAGAAGCACTAGCTCAGCCGCTGGATGGCCGCCGTCACCACTGGGAGAAGGACCTTCTCGTTGACCATCTCGTCGAATCCATCGCCGCCGGAGTAGGTGACGCTCTCACCGTCGACCACATAGGCGCTTTCGCCTTCGCCGACGTACTGGCCGTAGGTACGGGCGTCGACCACGATTCCGAAGGCGATGTTCTCCATCGTGCAGTCGTACCTGTTCTGCGTCACCACACAGGTCGCCCCGCCGATCTGTACCTCCTGCCCACCCTTGTGGGCGGTGTTGCGTTCGACGAATGTCGGGCTTCCCGCGGCCTCGATCGTCGAGATGAAGGAGACCACGACATGACCATCGGTGGCCCGGAGGCCGTCGAACGGGAACCCGACCGTGGTGTTGCAGTCCGCATCCGGCACCGTGACCGAAGGCCTGCTGTCACCGCCCACGGAGAGCAACTTCACCTCGCGATCCTTCCCGCTCTGCAGCACGTCGTCGGCCTGCGGAAAGATCCCGGAGAGGGTTGCCTTGTCGGTGAGCGCGCACGCGGAGGGCCACTGGTCGAAGACGAACGCGCCCGATTCGTCGAGCGGAATGTCGAGGCTGATCGGGTCTCCCACCGAGGCCGGCTTCGACACGATCTCGATCGGCTCCACGCTGGCCGATGAGGCCGACGAGCCCCCGCCCCCGCACGCCGAGAGCCCAAGGACGGCGGCCGCGCACGCGATTGCCACAGTGACACCTCTCTGCATGCGCGGGAGTATAGGCCGATTCAAGAGATTCAGCTTGCCGCGCCTCGCGGCGGAACTGAACCAGCAGCTTCCGCAGGAAACCCGCAGCACCGATCGCGTCTCGCGAGCCGCCATCCGATCTCTGCCTCGGGCCGCGCTGTCGCGGGGCTACCGACTCGTACGGGTCTTCGGCCGACCAGACGTCCGCGCTGCGGGCAGATCGAGCGGTGAAGAAGAGGCCCCGGCGCTCCTATGCGAGTCGGCACGTCCCGCACAGATACGCGACTTCCTTCAGCAGTCAGAGGATCGACTAAAGTTTAGATGCTATCCTTTCAAAGACTTGGGCGTGATGAAAGGATACTGGCGATGGCAGTGTGGGAGGACGCGCACTGGGAGTCCAACATCGACGCCGCCGTGCCGCGCAGCCAGCAGCGCTCCGGCGGTTACCGGCGATACGTGCCCGACCTCGTGGATGGGACGGCACTGATTGTCAGCAGCGACGTCTCACGACAGGCCGCCCTGGTCGAACGCAGGCTTCGGGCGCTCAACGGCCCCGGCGCCGAAGGTCTCGCGGGCATCGCTCGCTTTCTCCTCCGCTCTGAGGCCATCGCCAGCTCCCGAATCGAAGGCATTGTGCCATCAGCTCAGCAGGTGGCCCTCGCGGAACTCGGTCAGCACGAGGCCGTGCGAGGTGTCAGCGAGCAAGCCAAACTTGTCGCCAACAACATGACGGTTGTTCGCGAAGCAACCAACGACCTGGTGTCAGCCGACGCTCTGACAGTCGATCACATCGTCGAGCTACACAGATCGCTGCTGCCCGACGAGCCGCGCCATCACGACATCCGCACAGTCCAGAACTGGATCGGCTCCTCGGACTGGACGCCGATAGGCGCGGAATTCGTGCCGCCAGCGCCGGCACGTGTGCCCGGCTTGATAGCCGACCTGATTGGCTACCTCAATGGCGCAGCCCACGCTCCGCTCATCCAAGCGGCCATCGTGCACGCGCAATTCGAGACGATCCACCCGTTCACCGACGGCAACGGTCGCGTCGGGCGCGCCCTC
>JBDIAG010000627.1:0-3170 GCA_039812305.1 Actinomycetales bacterium
ACGATCCCGGCGACGGCTTCCTCGTCCACGGCGTCGTCGGCAAGGATCGCGCCGAGGCGATGTTCGCCATCGTCGTCGTCTCCAGCCCGCTCGCCGACCCCGGCCCGCGCATGCGGTTCCCGGGCCTGGCACCGGAGCGCCGATACCGCGTCCGGCCGAAGCTGGTCGGCGCCGCCCCCTCGGGCCTGGTGGCTCCCCGGTGGTGGGGCGGCGCCGCCACCGAACCCCCGCCGATCGAGCCAGGCCATCCGTATCCGTCTCTGCAAGAACCGATCTCGTATCCCGGGGCGGTCTACACCGGCGGCCAGCTGACCAGCTGCGGACTGGTTCCCCCGCGCCTGCATCCCGACCAGGCGGTCCTCTACCACGTCACCTCAGAACCGACAGAAAGGCAGGAGTGATGGCTATCGACTCCTCACCGGCGAAAGCCGATCCGGCCACACCACGTCCAGCGCCCCGGAGCAAGGCGCGCGACGACACGAAGGTCGCGCTCCTGTTCATCCTGCCGGCTCTGATCGGGTATCTGGTCTTCCTCGTCTGGCCGACCGTCTGGGGCATCTACCTGAGCTTCACCAAGTTCAACCTGCTGACCCCGCCCGAGTTCATCGGTCTCGACAACTACGTCCGCATGGTCAAGGACCCGATCTTCTGGAACGCCGTCCTGGTGACCATCGAGTACGTGGTGATCAACATCGGTCTCCAGACGGCGCTGGCCCTGGTGATCGCGGTCATGATGCAACGTCTCACCAAGAAGACCTGGCTGCGCGGCATCGTGCTGACGCCCTACCTGGTCTCCAACGTGGTCGCGGCGATGGTCTTCCTGTGGATCCTCGACTACCAGCTCGGTTTCGGGAACTACGTTCTCGACCTGATCGGCCTCAACCGGATCGCCTTCCTCTCCGACGCGACCTGGGCCATCCCGACCGTCGCGGCGATCAACGTCTGGCGGCACGCCGGATACACCGCTCTGCTCATCTTCGCCGGTCTGCAGACGATTCCGGAGAGCGTCTACGAGGCGGGCCGCATCGACGGCGCGTCGGAGACGTCGATGTTCTTCCGGATCACCATCCCGCTGCTGCGCCCCATCCTCGCCCTGGTCCTGATCGTGACGCTCGTCGGCTCGTTCCAGGTCTTCGACACGGTCGCCGTCACCACTGCCGGCGGCCCGGTCAACGCCACTCGGGTGCTGCAGTTCTACATCTATGACCTGGCCTTCGGGCGTTTCCAGTTCGGTTACGCCTCAGCGCTTTCCGTCGCCCTGCTGATCCTGTTGATGGTCGTCTCGTTCGTCCAGTACAAGCTCAGCCGGGCCGACTCCTCCGATCTGGACTGAGAGGCGACAGCCATGACAACGACCTCCCTCGACAAGCAGACCCCCGTCGACGGCGTCGCTCCGTCGAAGAAGAAGTTCTCCTGGGGACGGGCGGCCGCCTGGACCTTCATGGTCCTGGTGATCTTCGCCAGCCTCTTCCCCTTCTACTGGATGCTGCGTACCGCGTTGTCGTCCAATCAGGCCCTCTACGCGGGCGCGGACTCGATCCTGCCGGTGCAGTTCTCCTGGGGCGGATTCCAGCGGGTCTTCGGCCTGCAGACCGGTGAGGAGGCGATCGCCGCCGGCGGGGCCGGTCAGGCGATCAACTTCTGGCGCTATCTGCTGAACTCGGTGATTCTGGCGACCTTGGTGACCGTCGGCCAGGTCTTCTTCTCGGCGATGTCCGCCTACGCCTTCGCCCGCCTGAAGTGGAAGCACCGGGAGAAGGTGTTCACCTTCTTCCTGATGGGACTGATGATCCCGGCGATCTTCACGTTCCTGCCGAACTTCGTCCTGATCAAGCGCCTCGGGCTGATCGACAACGTGCTGGGAATCGCGCTGCCGACGATGCTGATGACGCCGTTCGCGGTGTTCTTCCTGCGGCAGTTCTTCCTCGGCATCTCCCACGAGGTGGAGGAGGCCGCTCTGCTCGACGGCGCCAGCAAGACCAGGGTCTTCTTCCAGCTCATCATCCCGATGAGTGCGGCGCCGATCACCACGCTGGCGATCCTCACCTACATCACCAGCTGGAACGACTACTTCTGGCCGCTGATGATCTCCTACACCGACCAGTCGCGGGTGCTGACGGTGGCGCTCGGGGTGTTCAAGTCCCAGACCCCGCAGACCGGGCCGGACTGGGCCGGCCTGATGGCAGCGACTCTGGTGGCCGCACTGCCGATGCTCATCCTGTTCGCGCTCTCGGCCAAGCGCATCGTCAACTCCATCGGTTTCAGCGGGGTGAAGTAATTGTCCATCAACGCAACTTCCAAGCTGTTCGACAGGTTCAAGCGCCCACGAGGACGTCGCGGACTCGCCTCGGTCGCCCTCGGCTCCGCCGCGGCCCTGCTCATGGTCGCCGGCTGCGGGAACGCCGGCTCGAGCTCCAGCGACACGATCTCGTACTGGTTGTGGGACTCCGGGCAGCAACCCGGCTACCAGAAATGCGCGGATGCCTTCGAACAGCAGAATCCCGGGCTGAAGATCAACATCGTCCAGAGCGGGTGGAACGACTATTGGCAGAAACTCACTGCCGGATTCATCGCCGACACCGCTCCGGACGTGTTCACCGATCACCTTTCCAAGTTCGCCCAGTACGTCGATCTCGACGTCCTCTATTCCCTGGACGATCTGGAGGCGACCAAGGACATCCAGGACGACGACTACATGGAGGGTCTGGCGGAACTCTGGAAGGGCCAGGACGGCAAGCGCTACGGCGCTCCGAAGGACTGGGACACGATCGCCTGGTTCTACGATCAGAAGGCCATGGACGAAGCCGGGATCACCAAGGAACAGTTGGCCACCGCCACCTGGAACCCCACTGACGGCGGAAGCTTCGAGAAGATCATCGCCCGCCTGTCGATCGACAAGAACGGCGTGCGCGGCGACGAGCCCGGCTTCGACAACGACAACGTCAAGACCTATGGCTTCGCGGCCAACGGCTCGGGCGGTGACGGCTTCGGGCAGACGCAATGGTCGGCGTTCACCGGCAGCACCGGCTGGGAGGCCACCGACAAGAATCCGTGGGGCACGAAGTTCCAGTTCGACGACCCGCGGCTCCAGGACACGATCAAGTGGTACTTCGGCCCGGTGGACAAGGGCTACATGCCGAGCTTCACCGAGATCGGCGGCTCGAGCGGGA
>JBDIAG010000628.1:0-3158 GCA_039812305.1 Actinomycetales bacterium
TGGGTGCGGTGCGGGACTACCTGCGCTGGGTGACCCAGCTGCACGCCCGGCTGACCGCGGCCGGTCTGTATGACAGCGACCGGGCGATCGTCACCGCCGGCGGCAGCGCCTACTTCGACGTCGTCGCCGAGCAGCTCGCCGGCCTGGTCGACCCCGCCGGCGAACGCGGCATCCCGACCGACGTCCTGCTGCGATCGGGGGCCTACCTGATCCACGACGACGGCTTCTACCGCGGCATCTCCCCGCTGGACGGCCCGGCCCGCAGCGGTCCGGATCATTTCGAGTCCGCGATGTACGGCTTCGTCACCCTGGTCTCGACGCCTGAGCCGGGCCTGGCCCTGTTCGACGCCGGCAAACGAGATCTTCCCTTCGACGAAGGCCTGCCGGTTCCGCAGGCGATCCTCGGCCGCAGCGAGGCCGACGGCGCCCGCCTTCTCGCCGGGGCCGAGGTCACCGCCCTCAACGACCAGCACGGCTTCCTGCGGTTCCCGGCCGAGCACGCCGCCGAACTGCGGGTGGGGACCGTTCTGCGGCTCGGACTCTCGCATCCCTGCACGGCTTTCGACAAGTGGCGGCTGATCCCGTTGATCGACGACCACACGGCCTCGAATCCGCGCGTCGTCGACATCGTCAGCACCTACTTCTGAGAGGCGTGAACCCGTGAACTCCCCCCACACCGAGGTCGAGGTCGTCTTCGCGGGCGGCACGGTGGTGGACGGCACCGGTGCCCCCGGCTACCGCGCCGACGTCGCCGTGGCCGGGTCGTCCATCGTCGGGATCGGGCAGCTGGGTGACCTCGACGCGCGACGCGTCGTGGACGCCACCGGCCTGGTCGTCTCGCCCGGTTTCATCGACATGCACGCACACTCCGACCTGCCGATCCTCACCTCCCCCGACCACTACGCGAAGCTCAGTCAGGGCGTCACCACCGAGGTGCTCGGGCAGGACGGGCTCTCCTACGCCCCGGTCGACGACACCGCGCTCGCCCAGGTCCGCCGTCAGATCGCCGGCTGGAACGGCAACCCCGCCGACTTCGACATCTCCTGGCGGACCGTCGCCGAGTTCCTCGACCGCCTCGACGCCGGGATCGCCACCAACGCGGCCTACCTGGTCCCGCAGGGCACCCTGCGTCTGCTCGTGGTCGGGCCGGACGAGCGACCGGCCACGCCGGCGGAGATCGCCCGGATGCGGGAGATCCTGGCCGAGAGCCTGCGGGCCGGGGCGGTCGGAATGTCCAGCGGACTGACCTACACCCCGGGGATGTACGCCGACAGCTCCGAGCTCGCGGCGCTCTGCGAGGTGGTCGCGCAGTTCGGCGGCTACTTCTGCCCGCACACCCGCTCCTACGGTGCCGGCGCGCTGGACGCCTACGCCGAGATGATCGACCTGGCG
Source organism: Actinomycetales bacterium (assembly GCA_039812305.1). Taxonomy (GTDB): domain Bacteria; phylum Actinomycetota; class Actinomycetes; order Actinomycetales; family CAWJMD01; genus JBDIAG01. Next base: position 1,393 of record JBDIAG010000628.1, read on the forward strand.
CGCACCACCGGGGTCGCCGTGCACCTCACCCACGCCACCATGAACTTCGCCGAGAACGCCGGTCGCGCACCGGAGTTCCTCGCCCTGGTGGACGCCGGGCTGGCCGACGGCTGCGACATCACCCTGGACACCTACCCCTACCTGCCCGGTTGCACGACCCTGTCGGCGCTGCTGCCGAGCTGGGCCGCCTCCGGCGGGCCGGACGCCCTGCTGGCCCGGCTGGCGGATCCCGCCGCCCGCGAGCGGATCCGGGTCAACGTCGAGGAGACCGGGTCGGACGGCTGCCACGGCGTCACCGTGGAATGGGAGACGATCCAGATCTCCGGGGTCGGCAACCCGGAGCTGGCCGACCGGGTCGGCGCGACCGTGGCCGAGCTGGCCGAACGCGAGAACCGTTCCGGGACGGAGGTCTTCTTCGACCTCCTGGTCCGCGACCAACTCGCCACCACGATCCTGCAGCACGTCGGCCACGAGGACAACGTCCGGACGATCATGCAGCACCGCGTGCACATGGGCGGCAGCGACGGGATCCTGGTCGGGGACCGTCCCCACCCTCGCGCCTGGGGCACCTTCCCCCGCTACCTGGCCAGGTACAGCCGCGAACTCGGGCTGCTCGGCCTGGAGGAGTGCGTCGCGCACCTGACCGGGCGGCCCGCGGCCCGGCTGCGGCTCGCCGATCGTGGCCTGGTTCGCCAGGGCCACGCCGCCGACCTGGTGGTGTTCGACCCGCAGACCGTCGCCGACCGCTCCACCTACACCGAGCCTCGGCAGGCAGCTGCCGGCATCCCCTACGTGATGGTCAACGGCCGGTTCGCCATCGACGACTCCGTGTCCACCGGCGCCCGCTCCGGCCGGGCCCTTCGCCTCGACCCAGAAGGAGGGTGTGTCCGTTGACCACCGACCTCGATGCCCTGTCCGCCATCGCCGAGGACAAGGCCCTCACCGTCGTGCGCGCTCCGGCCATCCCGGATGCCGCGGCACTTGCCGAGGCGCTCAGCGGGGGCGGCCTGCGCGCCGTCGAGCTGACCATGACCACCCCGGACGTGTGCCGGCACGTCGAGGTCGCCGCCCGCGCCGGCCATCTGATCGGGGTCGGCACCGTGCTGACCGGCGACCAGGCCCGGCAGGCGATCGACGCCGGGGCCAGCTTCCTGGTCACGCCCGGCCTACGGCCCGACGTGGCCGCGGTGGCGACCGGCGCGGGGATCCCGATCCTGCTCGGCGCCCTCACGCCGACCGAGGTGCAGACCGCCGTCGACCTCGGTGCCGCCGCCGTCAAGGTCTTCCCCGCCAAGCTCTTCGGCCCCGGCTACCTCAAGGATCTGCACGGCCCCTACCCCGGGGTCGCCCTCGTCCCCTCCGGTGGGGTCAACGCGGGCAACGCCCGGGCCTTCCTGGACGCCGGGGCGCTCGCGGTCACCGCCGGCACCGACGTGGTGCCGCCGGCGCTGGTGGCCGCCGGCGAGTTCGACGAGATCCGGGCTCGGGCCGCCACCTTCGCCGCCGCCTGCTCGTGACCCGCGCGACCACCGATCCGACCACCCCTTCCCCGACCCCGATTGGACCGTCCACATGAATGTCGTCTCCTGGCTACAGGATTCAACCGGGGGTCTGCTGACCCTCTGCGCGATCTCCGTAGCCGTCCTGCTCGTGCTCATCATCAAGGTGAAGCTGGAGCCGTTCATCGCCCTCGTCCTCACCGGCCTGCTTCTCGGTCTGGCCGCCGGGCTGAGCGTCGCCGACCTGGTCGGCACCGCCCTGAAGGC
>JBDIAG010000629.1:0-3132 GCA_039812305.1 Actinomycetales bacterium
CCCATTGTCGGCAACCTCTCGGACAAGATCGGCCGGCGGCCGTGCATCATCGTCGCCTGTCTGGTCAGCGGCGTGATGTCGTACGGATACCTGTGGGCGATCAGCCAGCAGAACCTCGTGCTGGCGATCGTGTTCTCGCTGGTGATGTGGGGCATCGTCTACCAGGGCTACAACGCGGTGTTCCCGGCCTTCTACCCCGAGCAGTTCCCGACCAAGACTCGCGTGAGCGGCATGGCGATCGCCCAGAATCTCGGCACCGTGGCGTCCTCCGCCATGAGCCTGGTGTTCACGGCCGTCGCACCGCCCGGGTCGTCCCACGTGGTGGTGATCGTCGGCTCGCTCACCTTGAGTCTGTGCGTCGTCGCCGCCGTGGCCGCCTACTTCTCCCCCGAGAGCTACCGATTCCGCAGCGAGGATCTGGGCGTGCCCGGGGCCGTGCCGGTCTCCACCGAGGAAGACGCCTTGCTGCGGGCCGAGGCGATCGCGTCAGCGCGGCCTTGATGCCGCGTCGACGGTTCCAGTGGGCGGAGTGGCCTGGCTGCCCGGACAAGACCGCCGCACCGACTGGGAGACTTACGGCATGCAGTTCACGACCAAACCGGCCATCGGCATCGCAATGGGGCTTTTCCTCATCCTGGCCGGGTGGTATCTGCTCTCCGCCGACGCGGGCACTTCGTCCTTCTTCGGCTGGGCATTCCTCGGTATCGGTGTCGTCAGTGCCATCGTGAACATTCTTCTGTGGCTTCGCCAAAGACGATGAATGGTTGCCCGCCGGCAATGAAAAGCAACATCTCCGGACGCGTCGCAACACGGTAACGGACCCTGCCGTGACCTAGGGTAAATGTCATGTCAGCGAAGGCCTCCCCAGCGCGGCTCGGCACCGCGTCTGCGACGGAAGATCCGCAGGCCGCCGCCGCGGGCGAACCGGGCACGCCGGGGACGCCGGGGACGCCGACGAACGCATCGAGCACCTCGGGGCAGGCCGGCCCGCCCAGGCGGAGTCGCGCGCGACAATCCGAGGGTCAGGACGGAGGGGCTCGTCCACAGCAAGGTCAGACCGGGCGGTCACGCCCAGGCCGGCCCCGCGCCCGGGAAGCGGCGAGAACGCAGGCGGAACTCCTCGACATCGCGACGCAGGAATTCGCGCGATTGGGGTATTTCGGAGCGCGAGTCGATGAGATCGCGGACAAGAGCTCCACGACCAAGCGAATGATCTACTACTACTTCGGCGACAAGGACGGGCTCTTCACCGCCGTTCTCGAGAAGGCCTACGCCGACATCCGGGCTGCCGAACGGCAGTTGGATCTCTCCGACCTGCCGCCGCAGGAAGCGATGCGGGCGCTGATCGAGCACACCTTCCGCTGGCATTTCGCGCATCCCGAGTTGGCCCGGCTGGTGACGTCCGAGAACTCATTGGACGCCGCCCACCTGCGCGCCTCCGTGCGGCAGGCCGGCCTCAACCTCCCGATCATCACCCTGGTGGACGACATCCTTGCGCGAGGACGGGAGGACGGAGTCTTCGTCCGGGACGTGGATGGTGTGGATCTGCATCTGATGATGAGCGCCTTGGCGCTGTTCCAGGTGACCAATGCGCCGACCATCAATGCCACCTTCGGGGTGCGGATGGACACCGAACAGCACCTGGAGCACTCACTGGCCATGGTGACGTCCATGGTCTGCACCTGGTTGAGCACGCCGGAGCCGTGAGTCGCATCCGCCGGCGCCCGGACTGATCGAGCGTTCGCCTCAGTCGAGGCCGAGTTGGCGGGACGCCGCCACCACCAATTCCTCCGCACCCTGCCCTTCGGCCAGAACCGTTGCGCTGGCGAGTCCTTCGTAGATCTCGCGACGTTCGGCAAACATCCGCAACCACTGGGCGCGCGGGTTCACCACGGCTGTGGCACCCGCCATCGAGAGTCCCAGCTCCCGCGCCGCCACGGTAATGGTGACGTCGACGAAGACCACCTGACATCCGGCGAGTTCGGCACGCGTCTCCGGATCCATCACCGCCCCACCGCCCAGGGCGATCACGACCTCCCTCGGCCCACGCAGCAGGTCGGCGACCACGGATCGCTCCAGGGCCCGATAGACCTGCTCACCCTCGTCGATGATCAGGTGCGACACCGGCTTGCCGACCCTGCGGGCGACCTCGTCGTCGCTACTGGTCGCGACCCACCCGAGACGCTGCGCCAGACCGGCCGCGATCGCCTCGACGGGCGCCCCCGGGGGCCCGGTCACGACGATCGGTCCATTCCCGGACGATGTGGGCGAAGGATCAGCAGAGGGGCCGGGCACGACTTCCATCCTGCCAGTCTTCGACGAGTCCGCTGACCGGTGGCGGCCCAGGCTGGCTGCGAGCAAAGTCGCCAACGTACTGGGCCTCCGGAGGGACGAACCTCGCCGGGGTGGCTACGGCCGAATGCCGTCGACGCCGTCGACGTCAAGAGCCGCTCGGTAGGGCCAATTCCAGGAATTGGCCCTATACGGAGGGACGCCGGCCGCCACCTCGGCCCAGCTCGCGGGCATCGCGTCCGAGACGTCGTCCCCCATCTCCGCCACGCCTTCCACACCGCTTCGTTCGGAGTATTTCTGTTGCCAGGCAACACCAATACTCCATGCGAGAGTGGCCGGCCCTCGTCGGGCCGGTCGAACGGGCCTCCGCCTGCGCACCTTCCGTCCGAGGCGCCATCCGCCACCTCCGCACCGGCCTGCGCCCCCTCCGAGACGTCGTTCGGCCGACCTTCGCCCCGCCTGCGCACCTTCCGTCCGAAGTGCCATTCGCCCACCTCCGCCACGCCTACGCCTCCGTCCGACACGTCGTTCAGCTGGCCTTCGCCCCTTGCGTGCCTCCATCCGAGATGTCATTCGCCCACCTCCACCCAACCGGCGGCCTCCCCGCCCCGAGTCGACCGTCGAGCCTCACCACCCTCCATAGGGCCAATTTGAAGAATTGGCCTCATAGCTGGGCAGCCCACTCTCTCCCCCGGACCCCCTTCCACCCCAGGCCACCTCGATAGGGCCAATCTCAGGAATTGGCCCTACTGGCCCTGGTCACCTCTCGGCCCCCTGCCCGGGCGGCCAACCCCCTACCGCCCACCCATAGGGCCCATCTCAAGAAATTGGCCCCGACCC
>JBDIAG010000630.1:0-3127 GCA_039812305.1 Actinomycetales bacterium
GCACTACCTGCGGACTCCGGACGACCGGGCCGCGGCCGCCGCGATCCTGGCCTGGCAGCGCGAACTGCTGGCCACCGAACCGCTGGCCGGTCTGATCGCCGAGGAGGTCAATCCTGGCCCGGGGGTGACCACGCTCGACGCGATCGTCGACTACACGCTGGCCAGCGGCGCCGGCATCTTCCACGCGGTCGGTTCGACGGCGATGGGTCCTGCCGACACCGACGTCGTCGACGCCGAGCTTCGGGTCCGCGGCGTGGACGGGCTGCGGGTCGCCGACGCCGGTGTGCTGCCGTTCCCGGTGGCCGGTGGGACGGCCGCACCGGCGATGGTGGTCGGTCGCCGCGCCGCCGAGCTGATCCTCGCCGAACGATAGGGCCACCCAGCCGGCGCGCGATGTCGCCACCCGCCGAGAGCGGGACCGGACTCAGCGCCCGAAGTCCGGCAGCAGGGCGCGGGCGGATCGGGCCCGCAGCACGCCCTGCCAGAGACCCGCGCCGTAGGCGAGGTCGTCCAGCCGGCGAGCCAGCACGTACCGGGCCGGATCCAGGCGCGGCCGGGTTCGCCGGTAGTCGGCCAGACCGTCCAGCACGGCGGCGGCCACCACCGCTCGCCGCAGCCGACGAGACCCGAGCAGGCCCACGGCCGCCAGGGGCCAGTAATGCCTGGTCAGCCCCGCCCCGGCCTGCCACAGCGAGGCCACCGACGCCTCCAGGGCCAGCGTGGCCGCCGCCCGCACCGGGTGGTCCAGCGCGTGCAGCTTCCGCGCGGTGCGCCAGGTGCCGAAGCCATAGGCCGCCAGCGCCACCGGCACCGACCAGCGACGCTGGGCGGCCACCGCCAGCACCAGCGCCAGACCCAGGCCGCGCAGCGCCATCGGCGCCACCGCGGGCCCGTGCCGGCGAGCCAGCTCCGCCGCGGACGACCCGTATAACGCCTTGCGCCGCAACCATTCCCGCGGCTCGGCCCGATGCTGGTGGCGGACGCCGGCGGCCGGCTCGTAACGCACCCGCCACTGTGCCTCGACCAGTCGCCAGATCAGGTCGACGTCCTCCCCCACGCGCATCCGCTCGTCGAATCCACTCGCGAGCGCGGAGACCCGGGCCAGGATGCACGCCGAGGGCAGGTAGGAGACCTGCCCCCCGATCGAGACCACGGCGGGCGTCGGGCCCAGATCCAGCGACGATCTCGCCTGTTCGTACCGTTCCACCCAGGTGTCGTCCTCCGCGGCGACCGGCCCGAGCACCCGGGGGGCGACCACCGCGACGGCGGGGTCGTCGAGGTGCCGGCGCAGGGTGGCCAGCCATCCCGGCTCGGGACGGATGTCGGAGTCGCAGAAGGCGGCGAACTCCGTCGTGACGTGCGCCAGCCCGGTGTTGCGCGCGGCCGCCGGGCCACGGTTCACCTCGTGGCGCACCAGCCGGGCCCGATGTCGGGCACACACCGCGGCCAGCTGCAGCGGACGGGCCGAGCCGTCGTCCACCACGATCGTGGGCACGCCCGCGGGCAAGGCCGACAGCAGGCCGTCGACCGCCTCGGCGCGGTCGAGCGTCGGGACGACGACGGTGACGTCGCGCACCCGCCGGTCGTCGACGTCGTCGAGGACGGGCTCGTCCCAGGCCGGGTCGGCGAACCCCCGGTCGAGCAATTCCCTGGCCAGCCGGGCGTCGGTGCCGTCCACCACCGTCAGCGCTCCCGAGGAGTCCAGCCGGTTGCGGGCGGCCGGACGCAAGCGCAGCACCCGCCGCCGGGTGCCGCCGACCAGGGTGCGGCCGTCGTCGCAGACGTGCGTGGCGGGCGACAACCGCACCGTGAACCCCGCCGGCAGCATGGTGTCCCCCGGCGGCGTGATCGGCGAGAACCCCACTGCCCCAGTCTCCTCGGCCACAGCATTCTCGACCGCAGCATTCGCGAACCGGGCGGCGGCGGACACTCACGCCACCCCGCGCGCCGGCAGCAGCCGGCCGTCGGTTCCGACGTCGAAGGCCGCGATCAGCGCGGTGGTCCGCTCGACCATCTGGTGCAGCAGCCGATGGCCGACGGCCGCATCGGCCCCGGCCGGATCGCCGAGCACACCGTTGGCGCTGACTCCGGCGACGCCCTCGCGCCGCAACCGTTCGATCAGTTCGCCGACCGGTGCCACGTTGCCGCGTTCGGCGAGGTCGCCGCGCACCAGCGCGGGTGCCAGGGCGAGCATCAGCGACGTGTCGGTGCGGCCGGCGTGGGCATCGCCGCCGGCCGCGCGCGGCACCGCGGCCGCGTGCCGGCCCTCGGCGCGCAGCCGGGTCACCGCCTGCACCAGGCTCATCGCGTTGCCACCGTGCCCGTTGACGAACACCAGGCTCCCGGCCCAGCGGCAGGCCGACCGGCCGAGCTCCAGCAGCAGCTTGGACAGTGCCAGCTGACCGATCGAGACCGTCCCGGGGAAGTCCTCGTGCTCCCCGCTGGCGCCGTAGTTGATCGGCGGGCCGACGTACACCCGCTGCCCGTGACCGCCGCGAGGCGGGCCGAGGCGGCGCCCACTCACCTCCAGACGAGCGGCCACCCGCTGCGCGACGGCGGTGGCCACCATCGTGTCGACCCCGAGCGGCAGATGGGGCCCGTGCTGCTCCACCGACCCGGTCGGCACCAGCAGCAGCGGACCACGCGGATCCGCGATCGGCCGCTGACGTGTCACCGCCACGCTCCCACACTCGGGCCAGGTCGCCTCGGCCAGCTCACCAGCTGTCTCCATGACGAGAATCGTTCAGCCGGCGTGCATTCCGGCGAGAGGACTCTCGTCGCACAGGTGTGACGGCGGGCGCCGGTGCAGGGTCAGCGGCACCGGACCGCCACCGGTGGGCGCATTGCGCACCCGGCCCTTGTGCGAGTGGTCCTGCGTCGGTGCCGGAATCGTCGTCCGGTCCACGCCGGCCAGGCCGGTGGTCGCGTTCCCGCGAACGCACTCGGGGTCCGGCCCGTCCAGCGGCAGACCGGTGAAGAACTTGGCCGCCATGCAACCGCCGCGGCAGGAGTCGAAGGCGGAGCACCGGGTGCAGGCCCCGCCGGTCTGCGGGTTGCGCAACTCGGCGAACAGCGCGGAGTCCTTCCAGACCTTGTCGAAGCCGGCGTCCCGGATGTTGCCGGCCTT
>JBDIAG010000631.1:0-3125 GCA_039812305.1 Actinomycetales bacterium
CGCTTGGGCAGTTTGAGTTGACTGGTTCCGGCAGTGCGCCTGCTCGGCGCGGAGGCTTCGTCGTAGTGGACGAGGCCGGTGGCGAGAAACAGGTCGGGGGCCTCCGGATCATCGAAGTAGCCCCGCTTGAGCTTTGCCTCGATCCTGGTGGTCGCCGAGCTCAACGCATCCTCCGGGCTGGGGTAGCGCCACGCCTGCTCCTGACTGCTGACCCCTTCGCGTCCGTAGCTGATCACGACAACATCGCGAGCCACCTCGACCCGCCAGAATTTCTCCCAGATGCCGTCACGGATCTTCAGGTACCGGCGCAGCGAGCGTTCATTGCCGTGGCCGAGACGGACGCTGCCGTAGGTCATTGCCGCTCCGTGATCGCGTGCACCGTCGCCAACACCTCGCTCACCACCGTGGGCGGCACCTGCGGCCAGCCGACGACGGGTATCCGGCCGCCGATGTCGTGCCCCCAGCCCAGGTCATCGGCCCGGTACAGCCCCCGGACGATCGTCACGCCGCGGAGGTGCTGATCCTCCTGGTCGGTCACCGAGCCCATCCACATTCCGCTGTAGCTGATGACGGCGGTGAGGTCGGCGGACGGGAACTGGAGGTAGTGCAGCTCGTACACGCCGTTGTCGTAGGCGTTGCCGCGGGCCCACCCGCACCGGCCGAAGGCCGACAGCAGGCTCGTCGCCGGGAAGGCTTCTCTCGGCAGCCCGACTAGTTCGTCGGAGTCGCCCTGACCTTCCGGCAGGCCGTAGACCGGACGGTCCAGCTGGCGGAAGGGAGCGAGCAGTTCGTAGTCGGCCAGCACCTGACCCCAGGCCCGCCTCACCTCGACCGGAAGCAGCACGGGATGGGCGATGGCGATCCGGTGGTCGGCCGGGATCTCGACCGGCTCGTCCTCGGCGTCGAGCAACTCCCCCTCCTCGCTCAGCCTCGCGGTCGCGACCAGGGTGCCGTCCGCTGAGTGGACGCTCCAGATCACCGCCGCCAGAAGCGATCTCAACAACACATGGGACGCGATGAAGTCGGCGTGCTCGGCCGGTGTCCAACTCCGTCCGCTGACCATCGCCTGCTCGAACCGGACGATCTGCAGCTTGGCCAGACTGGTCAGGCTCTTGCGCAGCAAGGTGAACTCGGCCTTGGCCTGCTTTGCCAGCTCCGCGTCGTCCTTGCTGTTCGGCGCCGGCAGCCCGGTCCGCGGCTTCCCGGCCGGTCGTCCCTGCGCATCCTCCTCGCGGACGACGAGCGCGGCGGCCGGGCTGATCCCGGCGAGAAAGGCCCTGGGCCCGTAGTCGAAACGCCGGAGGCCGCGGGCGTCCAGCCCACCGTCCGGCACGATCCGATCCTCCAACTCGTCCCGGCTCAACCCGCGCGCCTGGGCGATCTGCTCCATCGCCTCCTGCGCCCGGGCCTTGAGGGCCTGGAACTTCACCTTCGCCGCGATCCCGGAGATCTGTTGCAACGCAACGTCCGTCCCGACTTCGGCGAGGGAGCCGAGCCCGGCCACGGCGCGCTGGTGCTGCGACTGCCCTGGCCACTGGCGCACCATCGGCGCCAGGTAGAGGGCGTAGCCGTCGCTGCCGATCCGACCGGCGGTAGGCATCACCCACTTCTCCCGGGACGGGGCTCCGGCGCCGAGCCAGGTGTTGAGCAGGGCGATCGCGAAATCGTCCCGGCTACGAGTACCGGCCCGTCCCCGGATGGCGGCGACCAGCGGGGGCGTCGGCTCGTCCGGTTTCGTGGCGACGGCCTGGGCCAGCACGGTCGACACCTCGGCGGGCCCGAGGCGGGAGCCGTCCACGACGAGTCCGGGCAGCGACTCGGCATCCAGCCAGGCCGGAAGCTTGCCGCGTCGGGTCTGTCCGGTCGCCGCGACCCACCACTCGGGAAGCCCTCCAGCGCCGAAGACCGGCAGCTCCGCCTCCTCGATCACGCCGTCGACGATCCGGCGAACGGTGCCGACTGCCGTACTACGCGCGGCGCGAAGCCGGTCGAGGTCGAGGCCCCGCAGCGCGGACGCGAGAACCTGGGCCTGAGCCGCAGGCAGGTTGGTCGCCAGGACGTCCGAGGTCACGACCGCCTGAATGTGGCTGCGGAGCCAGGCCACGGCGACGTCCGCGCCGCGTGCGGCGGTGGCCATCCGGGCGAAGAAGGCGACCGCCCCCGGACCGTGCAGGACCGCCGCGGCCTGGGTGAGCCAGAAGACCGCTTCGGTCTGACCGGGTGCGTCCTCGATCCACGAGGCGAGCGTCGCCAGACCCGCGCTTCCGGTGCCGACCAGCCAGGCCAGCACGTCGTCCGGATCGCTGAGCTGCGCCCCCAGCCGCCGGGCGAACTTGACCCGCTCGACCGGGGTCGGTGCGCACAGCGCCAGTTGGATCCCGAACTGCTCCTTCGCGTACCAGCCGTAACTCGGCGCCAGCAGTCTGTCGGGTAGTGCGTCCAGCGCCGCGGCGACCTCGGCCTCGCGCCCGCCGAGAGCCGCTGCGGTGATGAGGGTCCCGTCGACCTCGAGCACCCGGTTCGCCTGCGGGAACATCGGCGGCAGCTGCGCGGGCAGAGCATCTCGCACGGCCTGGATCGTCTCCGGACGACACAGCGGGAACAGAGCGCGGATCGGCAGCGCGAACAACGCCCGCAGGTCGCGGCTGACGCCATGGCGTTGGTAGACCATCAGCGGGGCGGCCAGATGGGCCACGATCGCGTCCGGGTCGGACAGGCCGGCCTGGATCGCCATGTGCGTGCCCGCGGTGAAGTCGCGGTGGACGCGTCCGGCCGGGTCTGGACCGGGCGGCTCGTCCAGGCAGTGGAGGACCCTCGCCAGGGTCGGCGAGAGTCCCTTGTCCTGCGTGCGCGGGAGGCAACGGGCAAGGCGCGACCACCACGTGGCCTGCTCCGCGCTGGGAATGCCGGGGAACAACGGCTCGTCCAGCACCCAGGCGTAGGTGTTGTGAGCGACGTCGTAACCCTTCTGCATCAGCAGGGGACGGGCGATCCGCTTCGCCCTGGCGAGTTCCGCTGACTCGTCGAATCCGGTCGCGGTCTCCAGGGGTTGGGGCGTCCGGTCGAGGTTCATCGCCGCATCGAAAGGCGAGACGCGTAGCCCGAGGTCCTCGGCGCCTGCTCCG
>JBDIAG010000632.1:0-3113 GCA_039812305.1 Actinomycetales bacterium
CGGAGTCTGGGCATGCCCGTGTTCGTCGACGGGATCGACGTCGAGGACGAGAAGGACGTCTTCCGGCAGTCCTATGACGAGATCGATCTGATCGCCCGGATGACCGGCACCGAGGACAAGGCCAAGCAATACTACGCCTGGGCGGACGACGTCTTCGATCTGGTCGCCAAGCGTGTGGACGACATTCCCGAGGACGAACGGATCACCGTGCTGCCGATCCGTAGCGATATCACGCAGGTATTCGGCAACAACTGCATCTGGGGCTACGTCGTGGAGATGGCCGGCGGCAAGAACCTGTCCGGCGACATCACGGCCGGCACCGGCAAGTTCTTCGCCGATGTGGACGCGGAGCAGATCGCGCAATGGAATCCGGACATGATGTTCCAGATCAACTTCAACGGCGAATTCACCGGCGACGTGGCGAACATCGCCAACGGCTGGGCGAACGACAAGCGATTCACCGGGATGAAGGCGTTCGAGAGCAAGAACGTCTACCTGACGCCCAAGGGGATCGACTACTGGAACGCGGCGATCGAGGCTCCGCTCGCCGTCCTGTGGATGGCCAAGATCATGTACCCGGACCGGTTCGCGGACGTGGACGTGAAGAAGGAGGCGGCGGACTTCTACCGGACGTACCTGGACTACGAGCTGACCGATGAGGACTGGGCCCTGATCGCACCGCAGTTCGCCGGATTCCGTCCCAACGGGCTCTCGTCGTGAAGGATGGCGTGGCCGAGGCGGTCGGGCTGGTGCCCCGCCGCTTCGACACGGTGGCGGATGCGCTACCGGCCATCCGGGTCGACGGCGCGGCGATCGTCGAATACGGGCGAACCGGCTCCGCGGCCGCCGTCGAGGCGACGCGGGAGGTGCTCGGAGAGCACCTGCGCGGCCTGCGTCCCCCGGTCGGCATCATCACCAATCCCGTCACCGGCGAGGGCCCGCATCCCGATGCCCAGCGTCGCAACGTCCTGTCCGACCGGAGCGTGGAGCTGGAGCTGCACATCGACGGCTTCATGCAGTTCGGGACCGAATACCCCGACTTCATCTTTCTTCTCTGTGCCCAGCAGGCGCCGCAGGGAGGTGAGAACTTCGCCGTGGACGGGGTGCGCCTGGTCGATCGGCTCGCCGAGGACCCGGAGAACCGTGCCCTGGTCGACTTCCTCTGGCAGGTCGACATCAATCAGTCGACGCCGTCCGGTGTGCCGCACGAGGCGCCGGTCGCGAACTGGACCGGCGGTGGCCGCCGCACCGCCCGGCGCCATTGGCATCAGCGGCTGCTGGAGGACCGTCCTGCCGAGGCGGTGCATGCCGCACTGCTCGAGCAGTGGGCCGCCTGCTGTCGTGAGGCCGCCAGGGCGGCGCCCCGCTTCCGGCTGGCCCCGGGCGACCTCCTCTGCATCGACAACTACCGGGTCTTCCACGGTCGCGAGCCCTACGAGGGACAGGATCGGGTTCTGCACCGGATCTGGGCGTGGAGCGACATGGCGTTCGGGGTTCCGGCCGGCCTGGAGACGTGACGGCCCGCCGGCGGCGGACCGAAACCGTCGTCCGGCGGAGCCGGCGAGACACGTGAGCGGCAACGACAGCGGGTGGGCGGCAGCGACGATCAGCTCGGGGCCGCCCACCCCGGCTGTCCGGGCGGCGTGCGGACCCCGGTCCGGGACGGACGTAGCATCGCGGGGTGAGGATCGTCTCCCTACTGCCGTCGGCGACCGAGATCCTGTTCGGGATCGGTGCCGGCGAGGAGTTGGTGGGCGTCACCTTCGAATGCGACTTCCCGCCGCAGGCACGCCAGCGCCGCATCGTCTCCACCTCGGCGATTCCGGAGGGCCTGTCGCCGCGGGAGATCGACGAGTTCGTCAGCCGCGCGATGGCACGCGGGGAGGATCTGTACCACCTCGCCGCGGACGCCCTCGCGGGACTCGACCCCGACCTGGTGGTGACGCAGGATCTGTGCGCCGTGTGCGCCGTCGACGTCTCGGTGGCCGACGATGCCCTGGCGCATCTGGGGTGCCGCGCGGAGGTGCTGACGGTGGATCCGCACACCCTGGACGAGGTGTTCGATTCCGTGCTGCTGCTCGGGCGGCGGACCGGGCGCTCCGGCGAGGCGGCCGAGATCCTCGAGCGGTTGCGGGCCCGGCTGGCCGCCGTCGCCGCGAGGGTCGCCGGGCTGCCCACGCCGCGAGTGCTCGTGCTGGAGTGGACGGATCCGCCGTTCGCGCCCGGTCACTGGATCCCGGAGATGGTCGAGCGCGCGGGTGGCCGGCCGGCCCTCGGTCGCACCGGAGCGACGTCGCATCGGATCTCGTGGCAGGAGGCGACCGGCTGCGCGCCGGACGTCGTGGTGTGCGCGCCGTGCGGGTACGACCTCACCTCGGCGGCCGGACTGGCCGACGCCGTCCGTCCGCGCTTTCCGGGCGTCCCGATCTGGGCGGTCGACGCGAACGCCTCCTTCGCCCGGCCCGGGCCGCGACTGGTCGACGGAGTCGAGGCCCTTGCCGCGATCCTCCATCCGGAGTCAGTACCACCCACCGAGAACCGGGTCGTCCGGGTTCAGTGACCGCCGGTGGACGGTCCGACTCGTGGAGACGGCCTCGACCGTGGAGGCGTCTCCGTCCTCGGCGGACACCGATGTGCGCGGCATCCGCCGGGTGCCGGCCTGACGCCGCGCTACGGCGCCGCGCCGGTCGGCCGCCTCAGGCGTCGGTGAGGCGCCAGCCGGTCGCCCGGACACGCTCGGACCAGTAGCGGGCGTAGTCCCCGCGCAGCGCCAGCAACTCGTCGTGGGTGCCCTGTTCGGCGATCCGGCCGTGGTCGTCGAGCATGATGATGTGATCGGCCGCGCGGATGGTCTGCAGGCGGTGGGCGACCACGACGAGGGTGCGACCGGCGCGGATCTGCGCGAAGGCGTCCTGGACGACCTGCTCGTTGCCGATGTCCAGCGCCGAGGTGGCCTCGTCCAGCAGCACGATCGGCGCGTCCTTGAGCAGGGCGCGGGCGATCGAGACGCGTTGCCGCTCACCACCGGAGAGGTTCGTCCCGCCCTCGCCCACCCGAGCGTCCCACCCGCCGGGCAGACGTCCGACGATCTCGTCCACGCGGGCCCGACGCGC
>JBDIAG010000633.1:0-3106 GCA_039812305.1 Actinomycetales bacterium
CATAAGGACTCCACTTGTTCCTGCGAACCTTCGCCTTCTCGATAGCGGTGACCGTTCTGGCCATCGCTTTCTCGCTGTGGTTCTTCCATCCCGCCGGTGCCCTGCTCGTGGTCGTGCTGATCGTCCTCGAGGTCTCCCTGTCGTTCGACAACGCGGTTGTCAACGCCAAGGTGCTGAAGCGGATGAACCAGTTCTGGCAGACGATCTTCCTCACCGTCGGCATCCTGATCGCCGTCTTCGGCATGCGGCTCGTCTTCCCGGTGCTCCTGGTCTCGGCGACCGCCGGCATCACCCCGCTGGCGGCGATCAATCTCGCGATCGCGGGCGGTGAGGTCAGCGAGCCCGGAACCTACGCCTACCTGGTCAACGACGCGCACCCGGCGATCGCCGGCTTCGGCGGCATGTTCCTCATGATGCTCTTCCTGGACTGGCTCTTCGAGGAGAAGGACATCCACTGGCTGCACCTGATCGAGCGGCCGCTGGAGCGGATCGGCAAGCTCGACCAGCTGTCGGTGGTGATCGCGCTGGTCGCCCTCACCGTGTCGGCCGTCTACCTCGCCGACGACGCCCACCTCAGCCAGGTCCTCATCTCCGGTGTGCTCGGTGTGGTCACCTACCTGGTCGTCAACGGCCTGGGCAACCTGTTCGAGGGCGGCGGGGACGAGGAGGACGAGGCAGCCGAGGGTGTCCCGGCGACCTCCAACGGGCAGAGCGAGACGGTCCGGAATGTCGGCAAGGCCGGCTTCTTCCTGTTCCTCTACCTGGAGGTCCTGGACGCCTCGTTCTCGTTCGACGGCGTGATCGGCGCGTTCGCCATCACCCAGGACATCTGGATCATCATGATCGGCCTCGGCGTCGGCGCCTTCTGGATCCGGTCGCTGACGGTCTTCCTGGTTCGCAAGGGCACGCTGGACAACTACGTGTACCTCGAGCACGGGGCGCACTGGGCGATCGGCGCCCTGTCCGTCATCCTGCTGCTGACGATCAAGTTCCACATCTCGGAGATCTTCACCGGGCTGATCGGGGTGGCCCTGATCCTGGCCGCCTTCGGCCAGTCGGTGCTGCGCAACCGGAAGCTGGACGCGGGCCCGCAACACGACCACCCGCACATCACCGTCTGAGGCTCCACGTCCGAAGGGCCCGCCCGATTCTCCGGCGGGCCCTTCGTCGTGTGGCCTCGCGCGCCCTGCGCGCGGACGAGTTCGAGGGCGGGTTTCAGCCGACGTTGACGCCGTAGTCGGTGGCGATGCCGTGCAGTCCCGTCTCGTAGCCCTGGCCGACCGCCCGGAACTTCCACTCCGGGCCGCGCCGGTAGAGCTCGCCGAAGATCATCGCGGTCTCCGTGGAGGCGTCCTCGGAGAGGTCGTACCGGGCGATCTCGACGCCGGTCTGCTCGTCGGCGATCCGGATGAACGCGTTGACCACCTGGCCGAAGTTCTGCCGGCGGGCCTCGGCGTCGTAGATGGAGACCGGAAACACGATCACGTCGCATTCCTGGGGCACCATCGCCAGATCCACGATCAGCGACTCGTCGTCGCCCTCGCCCTCGCCGGTGAGGTTGTCGCCGGTGTGGGTGACCGATCCGTCCGGGCTGGTGAGGTTGTTGTAGAAGACGAAGTGCGCGTCGGACAACACCCGCCGGTTCGGCCCGCACATCAGCGCGCAGGCGTCCAGGTCGAAGTCCGCGCCGGACGTCGTGCGCTGGTCCCAGCCCAACCCGACCAGCGCTCTGCGCAGGGTGGGAGCCTCCTTGCTGAGGGAGACGTTGCCACCCTTTCCGAGACTTACCGCCATCGATGACCTCCGTTGGAACTAGCTGCTTCCGCGGGTTCGTGCTTCCTGCCGCACTCGGGGGAACACAGACCCGCGTGATGCGTCCCCGGTGGAAGACGAGTAGCCGGACACGGATGCCCGGCTACTCGACGAAGGAATGTCGGGTCAGACGTTGACGCCGTAGTCGGCGGCGATGCCCCGCAGGCCGTTGGCGTACCCCTGACCGATCGCCCGGAACTTCCACTCGCTGCCGTTGCGGTAGAGCTCGCCGAAGATCATCGCCGTCTCGGTGGAGGCGTCCTCGGAGAGGTCGTAGCGGGCCAGCTCGCTGCCGTCGGCCTGGTTGACCACGCGGATGAAGGCGTTGCGCACTTGGCCGAAGTTCTGCTGGCGGTTCTCGGCGTCGTAGATCGACACCGGGAAGACGATCTTCTCGATCTCCGCCGGCACCCCGGCGACGTTGACGTTGATGACCTCGTCGTCGCCTTCGCCCTCGCCGGTGAGGTTGTCACCGGTGTGCTCGATCGAGCCGTCGGGCGAACGCAGGTTGTTGAAGAAGATGAAGTGCTGGTCGGAGATCACCCGCCCGTCGGGGCCCACGCCCAGCGCCGAGGCGTCGAGGTCGAAGTCCGTGCCGGTGGTGGTGCGGACGTCCCAGCCGAGACCCACCGCGACCGCGGTCAGACCAGCGGCCCCGGCCTGCTTCGTCAGCGAAACGTTGCCGCCCTTGCTCAAGCTCACACCCACGAGTTCTGCTCCAGTCTGTCGTTTGATCCGTCGTTGGTCCGTTGTTGCCGTTCGATCTGTCTGGTTCGTTCTGCGGACTGCTCGTGTCGTCATCGGGTCATCCGACCCAGGAGGTCGCGGCCGTTGCGCCGCCACCCTGACCTTACCGACGTGCAGGTGGCCGTGGGAGTTCCTTGGGGCTGTTTCTGCCCCGGATGGGCGAAACTCGGTACGTCCAGCTGTCCTTTCACGGCGTCTGTCGCCGCAACTAGGCACCTGCCGTGCTCGGCGTCGTCCACAGCCGGCCGCGGGTCCGGGCCGCCCGTCCACAGGCCCCGGAACGGGTGGCCGCGCGACGCCGGGCTGCCCGACAGTGCGGGTATGGACCAGGTTCGCCTCACCGTGCTCGACGGCTCGCGCCCCCCGCGGGCGCACGACCTGCTGCTGCGTGCCTCCGGCGCCACGACCTGGCGCGAACTGGCCCCGGCGGTGGCGGCCCTGGTAGGACCCCTGCCCGTCGACGCGGTCCCGCCGCGGACGCGGATCGGCGAGCCGCAGTTGCGCTCCGGGTGCGTGGTCGGAGCCCCCGCCCGGCCCGAGTCGCCGG